>JAMPKV010000054.1 GCA_039962225.1 Microcoleus sp. AS-A8 | reverse complement strand
ACCCCGTTGAAGACAGATTCACTCAAGCGAGACATACCCGTTCTGCATCCGCTCAAAACTACCAATGCAATACCCGGCTCTGAATTGGATTGTTCTCGACGCTCTAAATTCCCCAACAGTTCTCCTAGTTCTTGAGCGCTGATATAGTCAGCCGTCCCATCTGACTGCTCGAACACTAGATAACCTTGAGGTTCTGCGAGTGGTACACCGCATTCACACTGAGTTGTACCTTGTTTATAAGCTTTCCTGCATCCCGCTTCATTACAGCGCTTGCCAAAAAAGCCATGACCATCAAAATGCAGAACGTGAGGAACTGCTGGTGTTTGGCGCTGTAGCAATCGTCTGCGGAAGACCTTCCAAGTTGGAGGTTCTAAAATTTCGAGTTGGATTATTCCTTGTTTTTGGGCGTCTTGCAGTTCGGATGCGATGGTGTCTCGCTCAACAGAAGGTAAAGATTTAAGTCCCATCCTTTCATCCCCTGCCCCAGACGAAATCAACAAGACGTTAAGGCGCTCAACGGAAGGTACATTGGGACGGGGACTGCGATAGGCAATATAGCGCGAGAAAGCCACGCCTTGATGGGCTAGAAACCCGTACTCGTTATGAAGCAACTCCCAAGGATAATCGGTTAAACGGACAGATTTCGGGTCATCTGCTGGAAACCTTAATCGAATATGCAACCAAGTGCGAGCGCGTTTAGCATCTGCTACCGCTGTCTCAATTACCTGCTGAATGCGTTGACCTAATATGTGATAAAGCCTACGCCCGATGGTCGCCAACCATTGAGGATGAAAAGCACTCTGCTGTGCTAGCAGAAGTTGCTCACGCACCATCCAAGCTTGCTCCTCTTGCGAAAAGCTCTGCTCATTGAACTTTGTTGACTCTAATAGCTTAACTACAGTGAAACGCCTGTCTGGGGCATCGGGAGTCTTACTATCTAGAAAAGGTAGAACGGGTTCGTGAGGAACTTCTCCTAATGAACCTTCCACACTCACTTTGAAGCCATCTTGTTTCCCTTCAATTGGATAGAAGCGCAGTTCCAGCAGATTCATTTACCCATTGCTCTGATTATTATTCACCCAGGTCTTCATTCAGATTGCTCTGTTCATCACCTTTAAAGAGCGCCTCTATACTCTTATTCAGTGCTGGTAGCACCTGTTCTGAACGCAGAGATTTGTAACCCTCCGTCAGATACTCTTTATCGAAGAGTGGCGACAGTTTCACCGTCACTTTATGAACATCATCTCGCCCCAATTCGCCACCCGCTTCAACTCCTACCTCACCGCCAGTTCCTAGTACATTGATTTTAATACCCCCTTTTGCACCTGCCTTGGCAGTCCGCTTTACAGTAACTTGTAGCTCCAGTTCCACAGACTCAACAAACAGGAAGGGAGCATCCTTATCCTTACCCGGTGCCACAGAAAGCAGGTCTTGTTTGACCTGTTGAATAAACTCAGCCAATCCAATCGAGCTGTTATCGTTGTCAGACATTAGTTTTTTTAACCAGGATTGCAGTTGATAGAGATAATGAACCGAACCAGCCAACGCCTTTAATTCACAATCAACTCAGTTGGCTTAGTTAACTGGTATCATTCCCCCTGTTCCGCCTCCGGAGGGGGGGTCTTTAGGCTCATTGTCCTTCTTGGGCGAAAATTTCGTTTCCCACAAACCTTGCAAATACTCTTTTAAACGTTTCTCTACTTCCTCAGATAGTTTTCGGAGAGCAGCATCTATATCCAACTTTGCCGTTTTTTGATCGTTTTTTCCATCCGATGCAATAACTTCCGCAACGCGGGGATCGACAGCGGCTTGAGGGAGCGATCTAATTAAAGGAATCACTGTATCGACAAGAACTCGAACTTCTTTTCTAAAGTGCCTAGAGTCGGTTTCTTCTAATAGATACTGCCTTTGAGATACCGCCGCCACGATGTTGTCCTTGAGACTTCCGTAGGCGGCTGTGTTAGTATCTTCTCCTTCGACCTGGCTAGTGCTGACGGTGCATTTGGGTCGGTTCTCGTTGATTGTTCTCAGAGCTTGGCGGATCGCCTCGTTTGAGAATCCTACTAGCAATCCATTCAGATCTTCGAGAAGCTTTTGGACGTTATTTGCGTAGTCCTCACCTTTGGCTTTTTCAGGGATATTACTGCCTTTTCCGTTTTTGAGACTAATCCGTTCATGACCGATATTTTCGACCCTGTTTATAATTTTTTTATCGCCTTTCTCTTCGCTGCTGATTGTACCCCGACTCTGCTGCACCACATGAGTCAACTCATGGGCAATCAACTCCTGTCCCCCTCGACTCCCCGGTTCATACGCCCCCTGCCGGAAGAACACATCCTGCCCCGTCGTAAACGCCTTCGCCTGAATCGATTGATTCAACTGGTCAGACTGAGCATCTGTATGTACCCTCACCTGACTAAAATCCGCCCCCATCGCCTGCCCCATTGACTTTTGCAGACTTGCTTCTATTGGCTTTCCACTTCCTTTTGCATTATTAATGGCAGATTCTAAATCCGTTGATGCTTCTCCTCCCGCGCTCACTTCTCGACTTTGAAGGATTGGCTTAGTCTGAAGTTCCTCTGGCTTTTCTTCCTGCCGTTGGAGAGCGGTAATCTCTGGTTTCGCCTGTACTTCCTCTTGATTTTCTTCCTGACGTTGTACCGACTGTCCTTGATTTGACTGGGCGGTTGTGGGGGCATGAATCTGTTCTACCACCTGGGAGGCAACCCGATCTGCTTCCTGTTCGTACTCGTCTCCTGGCTGCCCAATGGTCAACTTCGCTTGGAGCGGCGATGCTGACGACTGTTGCTCAAAGTTAAAAAGCGAACGCTTTCCCCCCATTGGCACCCCAGGTGTCCCATCCCTCCACATGGGTTGCAGTTGTGGGGCATCCTGTTCCCCAGGCGGATTAACCGGAATATTGGCAAAGTTATGACCAAACCGCTTGTCTGTTCCCTTCTGTGCCCCCAAAAATCCGCCATCCCCGCTTTCAGCCCCCCCCAGCAGCTCTTGCTCCTCTGGCGTGATGGTGCCATACTTCTCCTTAGTCTCCAGCAAGTGAGCCTCAAACTCATCCCGCTCAAACGCCTCATTCTCCATCTCTTCTGGCGTGGATTGTCCCAATGGCCTCAACTGTACCGGAGCCTCAAACGGGCGAACCCCAAACTGAGTCATCGGCTGTGGCGTGTGGGAACTCTTATTTTGGAATGAATGCGTTTTTTGGAATCCCATATTAACCCCCTGCTTCTGGTGTTCGTCGAGTGGTACAGTTGATGCCCCAGATTTTAGGGTGCCGTTGTGACACCCGCTTTATCGGGCAAGTAACAAAATGCGCTCTCCTCAAAAGAGGAGATTGCAATGAATTAACTATTGATATGGCTGAGTCAATTTTGACTTAATTGTATTGTCATAAAATCCAACGAATTTTAACACTTAACCCAATGACATCATTGAATGGAAACAACAAAAACGTTAGTGCATAAGCTTT
>JAMPKV010000053.1 GCA_039962225.1 Microcoleus sp. AS-A8 | reverse complement strand
ATAGGACGATAATAGCTGTATAGAGTCTATACAGCTATTATCGTCCTATAGTTACTATACCGACTATAGGATGTTGTGCATCTTCCTCTAGTTCTTTCATCCTCCTATAGTCTTGAAAGCCTTACCCAGTCTAGGTTGCATCTTCCTATAGTTGCTTGAGACCCTTATCTTCCTCTAGTCAAGTACTGGAGGTTACTCTGAGCCTCAAAGCGTTGCCTAGTATAGCTTCTAGACTTCCTTTGGTACGCCTAGACTAGAGGAAGTTGTAGCCAAGCTTCTTTTTTGCTGTCGGAAGTTCTCAACAGTAGAGGAAGTTGGCAGCGAAAGCACTCATCTTCCTACACTAAACGCCGAATTTCCTCAGACACTAGCGGAAGTTGTTGGCGAGGGCGTCTATCTTCCTACACTAACTCCCGAATTATCGGAGAACCATTGGAAGTTTGCCATTGTGCGATCGCTCTCGTGAGATTTTACGTCAGTCAACCCACGAGAGCGATCAGCTTCGAGTAAAGCCAAAGGCGATCGCATGAGAGCGCTAGCGTAGCTAATCGCAGGCTGCCGACCCGACCCGGCCTATCAGTCTCACATCTCAGAAGGCTCTAGAACCCCCTAGGACGGAATGAGGGATTGATTTTCCCCCGTGCCTATGGTCTATCGGCGCTCTAGACTCATTCTTACAGGGTCTGTGAGCGGTGTGAGGCTACTAAACCTGGATGACATCACATTTGATATGACCCTAGTAACTAAACTATACGCCGGATACACAGGTAGCAATTGTATAAGAGCTTTACTCGAAGCTGATTGCCAAAGGCACCGACGAAGCCGATCACGCTTATCTTCCTACACTAAGATTCCAGAATTTCTGATAGACTATAGGAAGTTGAAGGGAGCACACTGCTGAGGTGAAATCACTGAAGTTCGGAGCAGTTGAAAGGCGATCGCTTTTTCCACTGCTCCGAACTTCCCAGTTAGTTGAGCCATCCGGTGAGTGTCTAACGGTTAGACACGCGGCAGCAGTGTGAGGCAACCAGACCTGACGGCGAAACACCGATGCAACGAAAATGCCTTGTAACCGATTACGGGTAGTGCCACTCCCTCAAGCAAAAAGCCTCAGCATCTAAGGTGAGGCTTTCTCATAGGAGATTTAACGCTACTTGTTTAATACAACTTAACTACTCTTATCCTGAAATCCGGCACCGAGAAGCAATCACATTCTGTTACTGTCTGCTCGCTTGTTCCTGCTTAAAGTCTGAAACTACTAAGTTAGCTAATTCGTCTAACACTTGGTCTCCCTCATTTCCCACAGTACATCTTTGAATCGCATCTCTAGCAGCAGCAAGTAAATAACTTTCTGACGCTTGATTATCTGAAGAAGCCTGTCGTTGCCATGCTTCTACTACAGCACTTCTTCCAGCTTGGTGCGCGCATTTTTTGAGCAATTTATTTGAATTTACATTCTGGGAAGTTGCAGGGACGACACGAGTTTCATTCTTAGAAAACTGCCGTGCCGCATCATCTGTTACATTACTTCCTTGTTTACTAGCAGTCCTGGCAACATCATCTACTAAATTACTTCCTTGTTTAGTAGCTATCCTGGCAATATCATCTGAAACACTTGCACAGCCAACTAATAATGCTTGAACTATTGATATGGCAATTAATCCCATATAAGCTTTTTTCATTGTCTTATCTCTCTCCAGTTAAGTTAGTTTAAACTTCTGTATTCTCACTAGTCGAATCAGAAGCCGTATCCGAATCATTTTGCGAATCTGACATCAAATCATTTTCGTCTACATCTATGCCAATCGCACCAAGCACACCAGTAACAACAGCTCCTGCAACAGCTCTTCCTACACCTCTTGCCACACCACTCGCTAAACCTGAGACCAAAAATTCAACTAATTTGCCGTTCATAACTTTCACCTATTTTTTGCGCGAGAAATTAATAACAAATGAATCCCTGTCTCTACCAATCACTATCCATCCAGCTTGAGATTGCACCACCGATATGATTTGCCATATCAGGGACATCTGGAATAGCTATTTCAACATCGGGAGTGGGAACAGGTACAGGAAACTCAAGTGCTTCTGGCACAAGCACATCCAGAGGTACAGGGTTTACCAAATCGGATAAAGGCTGAGTTACACCTTCTGGAATAACCGGAACTCCTGAAGTAATATCAGTTAATTCAGGTGTTGGTAATTGCATCAATGGATTCAGCGTTCCTTGAATAATATTCGGGAGTTGAGATACTGGCAATAAAACAGACGGATCAAGAGTATCTTTGACATTATTCACTAAATCATTGGCAGTCTCTGAAGCTGTATCGATAGTGTCTTTTATCGCTTTAGCAGCAGCAGCACCAGCGGCTATTCCTGCTGTAACTCCCGCAGCAATAGCTGTACCACTAACTATCTTTTTGAACAATCCCATATTTTTCTGCCTTAAGTTTGGTTAGTTACTCACCCAATCAATCTAAAGACAGATACAACTTTCAAAAATTAATTCCAGTTAGATACTTTCTTTTCCATCCACTTACTTAACTGCCACAAAGGAGGGAGCTACTATTCACCCAGTTACAAGCAATTGAGAGCTTTTTGTTCATTCAGTTCCCGAACTGTCATATTTCCGCTTTCTTAATGTTTATATTGCCTCATCTCTACCTGCAATCGCATTTGGCATAGCTTTAGCCAACCCGCGATCACCTACCGCACCAGAAATGAAAAACCCGACAAATACTAATTTTTGTATCTTTTTCAGGCTTCAACCTTTGCCTTTGTCCTTTAGTCACATTTTTCTTCACAAAAGGGGCAGTTAGAACTCAACTAGCATTTGCCACCATTAACTGCCAAATACTAGCCATGTCATGCAATCGTTGCAGTCCCAACCACAACGTTTTTACTCCCGGTTCTCCATCCTGTCGGCGACCCAAAAACCCGCCTAATCGCGCTATCCAACGCACGCAGTCTGCCAGGGTAGGCGGATCGTTTGGTAGTACCGTCGTTTGATAGATATGACAGTAGAGTGCCTGCCAATAGTGCGCCGGTAATATTCCCTCGATACTTTCCTCTGGATGGCATCGCGCTTCGTAGGTCAACCACAGTAACCGCCAAGCGACAATCGCATACGTCGCTAACGCTCTCTCCAAACGGTCAGCTCTCTCTAGTTGCAACTGCTCTAAACGACAGCCACTCTTGAGTGTGTAATGGTAGCGTTCAATCAGCCAACGGTAAGTGTACCAACGCAAACATCTTTCAGCTTGCTCCAAGGAAGTAACTTCTAACGTTGTTAACAATAACCAAGCGATCGCCTTTTCTCCAACTGGGGGCATCTCTTCAATTGCCCATACGACTTGAACTTTTACAGGTTTGAGGCTATTGCGCTGTGGGTGATGAAGTGGTGGTTGCAATTCTAGGCTGCTTATACGTACTGTCAATGTCGCTGTTCTTGCTTTTCGCTTGGGAGTCCGTTGCAACTCCAATGTCAGCTCACCGCACGCTGCTGTTTGCCCGATCGCTTCCTGCAAGCTCTTTATATCTATATCTGTCGCTGTCTGCTTCACACCACGAGGCTGACAGGCATGTATCAAAAACTCTGACCCTTCTCGGCGTGGTAGTGCAAATAACTCATAGATATCGGCTTCCCGATCGGCTACTGTCACCACTTGCTTGTCTTGAGGAATCCATTGCTGGGTTAGTTCCAAGCTCTCCAGCCAACGGTGACTTTCTTTTTGCTCAATCGCCCTTTTCCGGTCTTGATGCCCCGTCGTCCGTCTGTTTTTCTCTCTTGCCCATACTTTTTGATGCAGCACTCCCAACGGTACGCCCAAGGGACTAACGCATAGTACCGAATGCACTTTTAGCCCGTGAGCGTCTTTCTTACTTAACGCGCCTAACCCCTGCTTACAAGGCTGTGAGCTGAAATCTAATTCTGTTGTGTCTTGCACCGCTAGCACGAGTTCTTGTCCTTCCACCCGCGCTAAGGTACTGTCTCGGTGTGCTGCTAATATTTCATTCGATCCCACGCGCACATTCCCCCAAAACTCATAGATGCCTTGCACCGCCGCCCCATCTCTTGCCGCCTGGGTCACGCTGGCTATCGGCATGGCACTTAAGTCTTCCACGATTTTGATTAAACGCCGATTTCGTCGCTTATCCCCTAGATTCACCGTTTTTAGTTCTTCTGCCGCCCAGCTCATTGGTTTCAGCCCTGATTCTTACTGCTTCTTCCTTTTCACGCAGAATTACCACGCATTGATTCCCACATCGGCGTAACTTTACTCTTGTTTACAATCTGCCTCGGCGGGGAGCCAGTCTGGGCAAGCCCTTACATTTCCTCCCGTCTCCCTCTCACTCTTACTTTCAGCTTTTTGGAGCGGCAATTTCCCCAGATTTTTTCTCATCAATCCTCACTCACGCACCACTTTTGCCCAGATTTGGCACACCCCTCGACCCATATTCCGCCCCAATTTCTCCTACCAACCACTCTCTCCACCGCTTAAGTTCTGTTAAATTCCCCCGATTTTCCTCGCGATTCGACTCAACTTTCTCTCTTCAAATCGCTCTAGCTCCCTCTGGCTCTACCTTTTACCCTGTTACAAAATTTTGACTTTCTTTGCGAAAGATGTGACTAATGCATAGCACTACTTTCTTGTCTGGGGAAATCCTTATATTGCCTCCCGTCTCCCTCTCACTCTTGCTTTCAGCTTTTTTGAGCGGCAATTTCTACCAGATTTTTTCTCATTAATCCTCACCCACGCACCACTTTTGCCCAGATTTGGCACACCCCTCGACCCATATTCCGCCCCAATTTCTCCGCTCAACCACTCTCTCCACCGCTTAAGTTCTGTTAAATTCCCCCGATTTTCCTCGCGATTCGACTCATCTGTCTGGAGTCAAATCGCTCTGAGTCTCACTGGCTCTACCTTTGACCCTGTTACGTACGAAATTTTGACTTTCTTTGCGAAAGATGTGACTAATGCATAGCTCTACAGATTCCTCAGCCCTCGACCAACGTGATCGACTCCTGACCTCGACCCAAGCGCGATCGTATTCGGCACCATCGTACAGCTCTTCGGGCATGAAAACCGCCTAGCGTC
>JAMPKV010000052.1 GCA_039962225.1 Microcoleus sp. AS-A8 | reverse complement strand
GTGGGCTGTTTTAAAGACATGGATGAAACAGAGATTAAAAGAATTTCAAACTGTCAGAGAATGCGTGGATGCTGCCTTTAAAAATTGTCCTAACGTATGCGCGTAGCGCTATAAATGAAGTAGACAGCGAAAGATAAAGCTAAGCTAGTGATGCACCAAATAGGGGATAGTAAAAACAAAACAATGATAAACCCAGGAACAATTACACCTCCTGGTATGACTCCGTAACGATCCTTATAGGCGATCGCTACAAAAGCTCCAATATTGAGTGCTAGTCTATGGATTTCAGGTGTATTTGGAAGTTCAAACATTCACTCTCTCTGCTTCAACCATTTCAGTGCTAGCCGCTGCTTCCAGTTCAGGCTGTCCCTCAAAGTAATGCAGCATGGTCTCAGCTTGAGGTGTGTGAATATTGACGGTGCCTATCAGCAGAATCTTTTCTGAATTAGCTTTTGAGGCAATTTGAGCCAGCAGATCTATGGCGGAAGCACTTTTGAATTTGGAGGAATTTCCTAAGTTAAGGACTCGAGTGGGTTCATGATTAAATACTTCATTCACGACTTGCTCATAATCCCCAAATGTAACCACAGGGTTAAAGTTCAAGTCATTGGCTAGATTGGCAAAAAGCTCAACTCTAGTAGGGCGATCGTGCCGATTATTGAGAATGACAACTCTTTGATATTCAGGATATTGCTTAAATAGCTTTTCGCTGAGTTCTACGAAACTCTCACGGTCATTCACTGCAAAAAGATTTGCCCAGGCAATTTGACATCCGTGAAACGGCACAAATTGCACACTGAAAGCACCTGGATCAGCTACAGCTTTCTGCATAGCTTTGAGCGCTTGATCTTTAGGCAGTTTCAAGATTTTGGCAATCTCATATCCAATGGCAATATTGTCCTCAATTGCAAAATGGGCAAAGCCTCCTAAATCAGCTATATCAACCGTTTCCTTACTGGCAACTCGCATTGTAGAGTTTTTGCTTTTAGCATTTTTCTCTAGAATCTTCAGGAGCTTCGGATCAGTTTCGGCGGTGATTAAAATCCCGTTCCTAGGAATAGTGTTAGATAAAGACTCTGCAATCTCCTCTAAAGTCTCCCCCAGATATTCAGGATGGTCATAACGCACATTCGTAATAATGCCAATGTGCGATCGCATTACTTTGTCTTCTAGCCACTTTGCATAGACCGGATTAACGGCCATGCACTCCAGCACTGCTACTTCTGCTTTCTGACGGCTGAAGTCTTTGACAATTTTGACCTGCTCATTCACATTAGGATATCCTTTACGGCCAAAGTCGTAATCTTGGCCATCAGGACGCAAAATCCGAGCAGCACTACCTGTGGTCTTACCGAAGGTGTGATATCCCGCTTCTCTAAACACGGCTGTCACATATCGAGTGACAGTGGACTTGCCTCTAATGCCGTTTACATGAATTCGCCATTGAATTTTGTCTCGTTGCTCTTGAAAGTTGAGATAGCCTACTAAAAGCCAAGCAACGTAAAAGTAAAAACTCGTTAAAGATAGTAAAAAAACAGTCATCAATGACCTTTAAGATGAGTATTTTGATTGAAACGACGCAGCAGAAACCGCCACATTGTTAAATGTGCCAAACTGGTTGAATCCGTCATCAATCCTTATCGTTTGAAAATTAAGAGCTAGTGGAGATGCCGGAGAAAAATTCAACAACTGTATTTAAGCTGCTGCCCACATGAAGCTAACTTCTAACTAGGAACCAAACCCTACGTTAAAAAGAAGTTTATTACAATCATTGAACAGTCTATAGACACTAGCTTAAAGATTTCTATTGCTCAGCAGGTAGACTGCTCTAGTGCTATGTCATCATAGTTAAATCTCCTGATCATGAGTTGGGAGCGAAGCCAAGGCTTGGAGGTAAGAGGCCGCCCTTGGCTAAACTTTTGCTTTTCTATGTTTTGTTAAGAACTTATAACATTAATTGTGAGTATTTGTGCCATTACATACTGCAACCATTACTTATTCTCCTGGAAATTTTTATTAAAGTCTCCACCTTAAGACATACATACATACCTAAAAGGGCACATCAAAAAAGATACTTGAGTCTGCTCCTCCGGTTTTACGCCAAAATCCGCCTAGCGTAAGCCTAAAAAAGATTGAAAAAAGTCTACTTACCGAAAATCTATAATTGATATTTGTCCTGGCGAATTAGAAATCGCGGTTGAGTAATTGTATTCTCCACCTCCATTGCAACTCGCAATGCGGCGATCGCCAGCTTCGTTCTCAACGGTTCATCTTGAATAGAGCCACGAGCCAGCAAGATTGCTTCCGCCAGCTCCTCTACCGTCATCACGCCGCCTGCACCACCCAGAATTTCAACCACGTCGCTCCGCAATTTGGTAATTGCCGGTTCTTTTGCCCAACGGCTTTGAAACTTACCTACCCAATGATTCACAATTTCAGGAGTCTTATTTAGATGCTCCGCCACATCCGCCTGTCCTGCCCAGCGATCCGTCATTCCCGGATTCAGACCCAATAGTGCCGTCTGAATCTGGTGAACGTGTTCTCCCTCTTTGGAACCGGCACGAGTAACCTTCTGCATCAATAAATCAATACTGAGCTTCCCACTCTCGGCTTGTTGACCTTCAACCGTCTTGGTTACTTCCAGCGCACTGTCCAGTGTTCCCAACCGCTGACGCAAAATTTTGACCGCCGTTGAAATTTCGCGACGGGTTGGATTACCAACCCCACGCAATCGGCTCAAGATACGCGGTGAAATGCTCAGTAAATCCTTCACCGTCAAAATATTGGCTCGATCTAACGCATTAGTTGCCCTTGTTCCCAATCCCAGTTCAGAAATCGAGGTATCAAACCCAGCATCCGCCAATAGTTCACGCAGTTCTGATTCATTCTCATGATCTGAGAGTGTACCGGGAGCCTCAATTCCCTCAAAACAATCCCGCCATGCCCGCAGCATCTCCTCAGCATTGTCAAATCGCTGCCGAGGATCGCGGCGGAACGCCTTTTGGAAAAACTCTGTTAAGCCATCCCGCAAACTGGCATCAAACAGTTCAGCGTCGATCGTAATCTCACAGGTAGAGTGAGAGGGATCGGTGGTGCCATCGCCCCACTTGGGTAGCACTCCAGTTGCCAACTCATAAAGCGTGACGGCAGCAGCATATCGTTCCGCATGAAGCTCCCATCGCGGCGGTTTGCGGAGTTGTAGTAACGGATCGAGATAGCCTGCTGTACCGGCTCGAATATTTTCGATTGGGGCTTTAGAGAGCGAAAAATCGAACAAGACCAGATGTAAGCGATCACCTCGTCCCACCTGCCCCACCGCAATATTGTCAGGCTTAATATCACGATGGTTGGTTCCCTGTTCTTCTAGATAATTCACCACATCCAGCAGGTCTTGTCCAAACCGCTGCAACAGGTCTATGTGTAACCGCCCCTCTTTCCGCAATCGCTGTCCCAGCGTTTCGACTAGCCGTTTATCCTTCTCCACAAACACCGGACGCATCAGAAACGCCACTCGTTTTCCAATCTCCAGCGCCTCACAGAATTCTACGATGTGAGGATGGCGCAGTGGTTGTAGTGCTTCCACTTCACTTCTGAGTCGAGCATTATCGTCTGGGTCATTCGCTACCTTGAGAACAAACTCTTGCCCATCCCGTTCAACCAGCAGCGCCGTGGAGGTCGCCCCTTGTCCTAATCGTTTGATCACCGTGAGGCGTCCCGGCAACAAATCACCCTGCTGTGCCTGCGTTGGATTCTCAACCAGTTTATGCTCCAGAGCTAACAGTGTTTCCTCAACTCCGTCCAAAATGTTCAAAAAATCGGCAACGGAATCGATGCGATTCGCCACATCTGGATGGGTGCTGTATTCAATCAGAAATTGCAGAATTTCCGGCGCACCATTCAAAACGGAGCTAATTTGTAAGCCTTTCGTTTCACGCAGTTTACGGCTCAGTTCTAAACCGTTGACAGCCGGTGCTTCACCTGAAAATAGATGGAAGGCGATCGCACCTAGGGAGAACACATCCAAATACTCCCCAATCATTCCCTCATCGGTTAACGCTTCGGGTGCCAGATAAGCCGTACTGCTGTCTTCAACGAGGCGATCTACATGCGAGGTCGCTGACACTTCGCGGGAGGCTCCGGTGGTCGAAGCATCGGTTCTGTACCCCACCTGCCAGTTGTACAGTTTGACTTTTGGCAGTCCGCCATCGTGTTCAGTCACCAAAATGCTTTGAGGAGATAAGCCCCGATGCACTACCTTCTTTTCATGGGCAAAACGAATCACCTCAGCAATCTGACGCAGCAGATTGAGTCGCACATCCACACTCAATGAGTCTTTCCGTTGCGCTAAATAATGGTCAAGCCGAATCGCGGATGGGTCGTATTCAAAGATCAGTGCTGGTCCCAGTTCATATTCGGTGTAGTTATCGCACCGCAAAATGCTGGGATGGGGTTGGAGCATTTCTAACAGTCGAAACTCGCGTAGCGCCGCACGTTCAATCATTTTACGATCGTCTTCTGCGGCTTCGGTGCGAACTAAATACACGCGCACCCGACGCTTTGCTTTAGGGTTTTGAGTATGAGTCGCTCCCCAATCTTGATAACCCGGTCCATTATCGATTGTCTGATCGAGCTTGTAGTCACCTACCTTACGATGCCGCTCTGAAGGGCGAATGCCAGCCTGCTCCATCGCTTGACTAATCATCTTGACCGTAGGACGGTCGTAGGTTCCTCTTGGGTACGGGTCAACGCCAGGACACTCTCGCTGCAAAATTGCTGCCATAATGCCCGCTCGTGCCCCTCTTGTTCCAGTGGGTATCAGGTCGCGCAGGCAAACTCGGTATCGTGCGGTTCCTTGCAGTTCACAGCGAAGCTCTGGAGCCGAACAAAACACCAAGGCTTCGATAAACGGAATCTGCCCTCTACTTCGGCAGGCTCTTTGCCGTTCTAGCAGCGAGCGCAACTTTTTAGCTTTGGTGTTGGTTGCAATTAGCGGGTTGTTGCTGGTATGGAGGTGCGAATCGTTGGCTAGAAACCAAGGCAAATAAAGATTAGGGGGATTAGCCGCAAGGATATAGAACCTTGACAACTGAATGACCATGTAGGTGAGAGTCAGTATCCTA
>JAMPKV010000051.1 GCA_039962225.1 Microcoleus sp. AS-A8 | reverse complement strand
CAGGATTTGAGAAATTCTGTGCAAAAAATCTTGAGCCAATTAAGTACTCAAGTCATTAGTTCTTTGACAGGATGGCAATTTATTTTAGAGGCTTTATCTGTAGCAGGTATTTAGGAAATTGGTATAATACACGTCACTTTATCAATATTACAAATTTACAACTTGAAAACTGGCTAGAGTTTTGGAATAGAGATAGAATCCTTTTAGCCATGTATTCGTCTTAATAAAGGAGAATAAAATGAGCATCCTAGCCCAATTAAAACAAAAGTGGCAGACTCTAATCACGGGATACCGCTTCATGCAGCTTGTAGAATCTCCCTATGGAGACTTTGGTGCAATTGGACGCATCTCTAACGTTATCAATAGCCCCGATAAATTGAAAAAAATCATTAAGTTTATCGCTGCCGATGAACAAGGACGGAAGGCTTTAAAAGAGCATTTCAGACTGGGAAAAATTAATTTACAACAACTTCATCAGTTACCCAAAAATACACTGGGCTACCTCTATGCTGACCACCTGCTCAAAAACAATTTAACTCCCCCTTCAGTACCAGATACCGTTGATGACTATTCATTCCCCGGCGTTCATCTTCTAGAAACGCATGACATCTGGCATGTGGTAACAGGTTGTGATACGACAAAAGCGGGAGAAATTGAGCTAGAAGCCTTTTATACAGCCCAAATTTATCCATCTCCAACCTTTTTAGCGCTGCTGGCTAAAAATTTAATGAAAACGGCTATCGAAGATACAGAACTCTGCGAACAACATATGAATGCCTTATCAAGAGGATGGATGCGAGGAAAGGAAGCTAAACCCTTATTTGGCATTGAATGGCATACCAAATGGGAAATTCCCTTAGAACAGTTGCGGATTCAGTTGAACCTCAATCAACCAATAGACAAGACCATAGAAGTTGTTACAGCCGCTTAATTAACGGATAAGATAGTTTTCAATAATGTTCCCTTTGTTGCGCGCTCGCTCACCCGATGGAAAAACATTAAAAGGTGCCCATAGACCGTCAGCGCTACCCTAAGAACTGGTCAGATATCGCCCTCTCTATCAAAGAGGCGGCTTCTTGGCGCTGTCGTCACTGCGGGAAGCACTGTTTACGCCCCGGTGAAAAACCCAAGAACTTTACCAAGTCCGAGCGAACTATCGCAACACTCACTGTCCATCACGCTAACTTCACCCCAGAGGATAATAGACCAGAGAACCTGATTCCTCTGTGTGCGCCTTGTCACCTAGCTGTACACCAGACTGGTAAGGGTAACATATCTCCTGGTCAGCTTTCTCTGTTTAGTTTCCTCGTAGATGACAATGCAACACTGATGATTGTCCCCAACATTGAGCTATTCTCTCTCACCTCAAGCTGATAAACCCTCAAGCTAGGCTGTTCCCTAATTCCAGTTGGGAGAGTTATTGGTATTAGAAAGAGTTTTTGGGTATTCGATTGATAAGAATAACTGATACCTAAACTCAAAAACAGCCAGGACTAAAACGGAAGATAATCAGTATATGTCAAGCGCTCAACGGCAGAACCATTTTCGGCGTGCTCATCAGCCAGAGGCATTGACACCCGATGCAGCTACCGAGAGGCTACCGCATCGCCGTCCAATCTCCAGAGGGGATAAAAGCGGCCCAATAGTAAGGATGTTGGTACTGTGGATTCTGGAGCATTTCTAGCTGGGTTTGACGCAGAGCTTGAGAGCGCTCGACATTAGCCATTAAGCGCTTGTAATAGCTCACCATCAAATCCTTGGTGCCTTCATCATCGACTTTCCACAGGCTGATGAGCTGACTTTCGGTTCCAGCAACGGCCAAGGCGCGACGCAAGCCATAAACGCCATCCCCACTGACAACATCTCCCAGTCCGGTTTCACAGGCTGAGAGTACCACTAACTCAGTTCCCGATAGGTTCAGTCCGGCAGCTTCCAATGCCGTCAGCACTCCATCTTCACTGCCACTTTGACGGGGGTTGAACCCGGCTAGAGCAATTCCAGAACGCAGCAGGGGGTTCTCGGTGTTGCCAGTGGTAAGACGGGAGGGGGGAACAGAAGTGGGGACTGGTTCAAGGGAAGAACGGTCTTGAAACAATGAGCGGGAGAAATCGGGCGATGCACCGATGGGAACGTCATTGAGGAAGAAGCCGTGAGTCGCAATATGCAGAATGAAGGGACTTTGGAGTTGCTTGAGGGCATTTTCAGTTGCCCCCATGCCAGTCAGCAGCGTGACTCCTGGTAGCATGGGGGCAATGGCTTCAGCTTCAGAGGCAGTTCCGGGTAAGGGACCGAACTGGAGTTGGACGAGGTCTGTAGAGCGTTGGTTTTTCGTGCTGCGAATTGTGGCAACAGGCACAGACGGGTTGCCAGGGTTGTCATAGTCAGGATTAGCGATTAGCACGGGTGCGGAGCTGCTTTTGGTGGGATTTTGGAGGCGCAACAGGTCGCGTCCGGAACTCAGGTAGGAGATGGAGTAGTTTTCCACCAGATAGCGATTATTTTCATCAACCAAGGCAGCGAAAGGAATCAGGTTAAGTTGGCTGTCCGGGGAAAGCAGCACGGTGCGGCTGTTGCCCAGAAGCTTACGAACGGGCTGCATTAGTTTTTCATCCAGCGTCCGGGCGACTGGCTTGACATTAGAGGAAAGGGTAGAGCGCAGGGCTTTGCGGAAGTCAGCAACCGCTTGGTTGATGGGTTCAGCTTCGCCTAAGTCTACCCATTTTGGTTCACCTGTGGAGTGCAGGACGTAGGCGACGTAGCGAGGGGCACCCCACTTTTGACCTGGTTTTGTGGCTTTGGCGTTGAAGGGTCTGTACAACATCAGTTCTACCAAGGCGGCATCGGCGGGAATGAGCGGCTGTACGGCTTCAATGGTGACGGGCCGGGATTCAGTGCGGAAGAAAGCACTGCGTGTTGAGAGGATGCCTTCGAGTTGGTCAGCTTGGGCTTTGAGGGTGGTAAAAAGCTGGCGGTATTGGTCGGGTGGGAGATCACCAGTTCCCTTAAACAGCAGTGCCGCCAGTTGGGAGCGAGTAGCTGCCAGTTCGTTCAGTAATTTCTGGTCTTCGGGTTTAAGGTTTTGACGCAAGGTTTGTAGGCTGTCGGTGAGAGCATCGAGGACTATGCCTTTGCGTTGGAGGACAGTAGTCAGGGCGAGACGGGCCGCTTCGGGGTTGTTAGGTGTGTCTTGGACGTGTAGTGAGACAGTTCCGTTGGTTGTACCCCTGAGGGTGCCGATGTAGGCGCGTTTCTGGGCTTCCGAGCCAGTGGTGAAGATGAGGGCAAGGTTGCGTTCTTCGATATTGGTGCCACGGCTCCAGAATTCAAGGGTACGGGCGATGTTCCCCTGTGCCAAGTACAGAGAAGCCAGATTGTTGAGACTGAGGGCAACATGGGGATGCTCTTTACCCAGCACTTTTTCAAGGATTGCTAAGGAGCGTTGGTAGAGAGGTTCGGCTTGGCTGTAGTTCCCCATTTCCTGGTACAACAATGCCAAATTGTTGAGACTTTTTGCAACATCGGGATGCTCTTTGCCCAGCACTTTCTCATAGATTACCAAGGAGCGTTGGAACAGAGGTTCGGCTTGGCTGTAGTTTCCCTGTGCGTGGTACAGCCCTGCCAGATTGTTGAGACTTTTTGCAACATCGGGATGCTCTTTACCCAGCACTTTCTCGGAGATTGCCAAGGAGCGTTGGAACAGAGGTTCGGCTTGGCTGTAGTTCCCCTGTGCCTGGTACAGTAATGCCAGATTGTTGAGACTGAGGGCAACAGAAGGATGCTCTTTGCCCAGCACTTTTTCCCGGATTGCCAAGGAGCGTTGGTGCAGCCGTTCAGCTTGGCTGTAGTTCCCCTGCACTTGGTACAACAATGCCAAATTGTTGAGACTTTTTGCAACATCAGGATGCTCTGGTCCCAGCACTTTCTCATTGATTGCCAAGGCGCGTTGGTAGAGAGGTTCGGCTTGGCTGTAGTTTCCCATATCCTGATACAGTGTTGCCAGATTGTTGAGACTTTGTGCAACATCGGGATGCTCTGGTCCCAGCACCTTCTCGCGGATTACCAAGGAGCGTTGGAGTAGAGGTTCGGCAGAGCTGTAGTTCCCCATTTCCAGGTAAAGATTTGCCAGATTGTTGAACGTCGTAGCAACATAGGGATGCTCTAGTCCCAGTACCTTCTCATAGATTGCCAAGGAACGTTCTGCCAAAGGCATGGCAGCAGCGTACTGCCCTAGGTCTAAAAGCTGAAGTACCTGTTGATTCAGCCGCAAGGCTTCCTCCAATTCGGCTGACTGTTGAGCTGACTCTTGAGGATTAGCTTGTCCTACCACTCTTCCTGGCAAGGGTGCTAGTAACCCCATGACTCCGATGAGTGTAACAACAGCCCACGGTAGTTTTCTCCTGACTCCTGATGCAGCCCTCATCATGTCGATTACCCTGAGTTTGTTGTCCTTATTCTCTATCTGTCAGAGAAACCAAGATTATGCAGGATGGATAAACGGCTGGCACAAATTGAGAAGCTCTTAAAAAATTAAGGTAAAACGTAAGGATAGTAAGTATTTCTCTTTCTTAGCGGTACATGGGTACCTTTACATTAACGCTCATAACATCACCCCACCTTATGAGCCAATCGCAACAAGTGGGGGGATTCGCATTAAGGGAGAGATTTACGCCCCTAGTACGCCATAATTTTTCGGTATTAGCCCAAGTAACGATATACCGTTGTTTCAGACGCTAATGTAATTCTCGTAGTGAGAGTTATCGGAATAAGGATTACGTTACGGAACTGATAACCATAAGTAACGCTAATCCTCCCCTAACTCCTAATGAATTGGGGGAGGATTAATGTCGATGAAAAGAATTCGACCTTTTAGCGAGAAAACCAAGAGGTTGAGGATGTGACCCGCCGCTCATCCTTAGCCTGCGTCATTAAAGGGGCAATCCTTGAAAACCAGTAAACAATTTCAGGGTCACTTACGGTGGTTAACCTGGCAATGTCTACAGCCGTTTGGTACGCTTCGTCGGCTTTAGGGTGATCCGTTAACCCCGCGTGTTTTAATAGCGCTACTTTCAAGTTGCCGGGGTACTTAGGTAGGTCTTGATCATCTTCAACGCGGATGCGGCAGAGAATAGGAGTCCAATCTATCCCATTAACTGTAAAAGGATTAGGCATTTTTTAAAGTCCCGTACAAAGAAGTCAACGCTTCTTTGGTTTTTTTTTTAAATTTGACTTTAATTTAAAGCAGCACCTAGATAAAAACAAATATTTTTAGTTATCGAATCAATAACCTAAAGTTATTAACCGTCGAACTTACTAACGAAAACCCGCCTACTTGGCGTACCCGAAAGGAGATGGGACTGAGGTGGGGGTATCTAGGTCAAAATCGACGGTCAATCACTTTAGGTTATTGATTCGCGCTAGCCCCAGTGCCGGAAGAAGCACCAAGGTTTGTGATGATGCATAATCCAAAATCCTTTGATGCCTTACCTCCTAACACTGCTTCTTTGGCTGTGGGAGGGTATACACAGGGTGGGCAATTTCGCGTGCCCTTCACGCCAGAATGGTCTTGCTTGACTTTCATTAGGGAGGATGAAGTACACGCTGATGGCTGGATTGAGGGCTATGGACAGTCGGGGAATCGTCTTTACGTGAACCGAGGGATTGGTTTTAGCATCGTACCGATACGGCTCAACTGCCCACCAGAAATCACTGTATTTACGCTTCGAGCATCCCTCTAATTGAGGAAGAAATACTTAAGGCATTAGTTTAGAGTCGGACTTGTCCAGGGGTTTTCAGTTGACTTATTTAACTTGACTGATTTCAAGAATTAAAGTAAATTTAAAGCTATTTTTTCTTCTAAAACCCGCACTGCTTTGCTCGGAAAGCTTCAATACTACGAGTAGTCAGATTAATTTTAATTGTTATTAATATTCACAACCTTTGATTGAAGTGGAGGAGTTATGAATCCCAAAGACTCAGTAACAACAGCGTGGGGAAAAATTCAGGCAATGATCGACAGCCTGGTACTGATGCTGCCAAATATTGCCTTAGCGATAATCGTCTTTGCGCTCTTTTATTTGGCGGCGAGGGGTATCAGGTCGCTGGTCAGACGCCTGACCCGAAGGCATCGGCAGGCACGGAATCTAGGGCTGGTACTCGGACGTTTGTCCCAAGGAATTACCATTTTAGTCGGTCTATTTGTCGCGTTATCCATTGTTATTCCGTCATTCAAGGCAGGAGATTTGGTTCAACTGCTGGGTATTAGTGGTGTGGCAATTGGTTTTGCGTTCCGCGACATCCTTCAGAACTTTCTGGCTGGGATTTTGATTCTTTTAACTGAACCGTTCCAAATCGATGACCAAATCGTCTTCAAAAGTTTCGAGGGAACGGTTGAAAATATCCAAACACGCGCCACGACAATCAGAACTTATGATGGACGCCGGATTGTTATTCCGAACGCTGAACTGTTCACCAATTCAGTGATGGTGAATACTGCCTTCGATAACCGCCGTCTTCAGTATGATGTTGGCATTGGCTATGGAGACGATATTGACCAAGCGAAGGAGTTGATTTTGGAAGCGATCGCCAGCGTGGATGATGTCTTGAGGGAACCCTCCCCCGATGCCTTGGTAATGGAACTTGCTGAAAGTACCGTGAACATCCGCGCCCGGTGGTGGATCAACCCCCCGCGACGTGCAGAAGCTCTCGACTCACGAGACAAGGTTCTTTCTGCAATCAAGAAAAAGCTCAGTGCCAACGGAATTGACCTGCCCTTCCCGACGCAACAGATTCTCTTTCACGACCAAACCGAAGAGACAGATGGCGATCGCTCACGTCAACGAGAAGGATGGCCGGCTGGAAACAAACAAGTGCCGAAGCCACGTAGCATCGGCGGTTCACTCAGGAAGCTTGCCGAAATACGGGCGCAAAGGAATGGAAATGGAAGTGACGAGCCTCAAGCAGTTAACGATAGTCGATGAAAAATATCAAGTTAGGCAAACTTTGGGACTCACTCCACTCCAGCTACTGGTTCGTGCCGACACTGATGGCTGGTATGGCGATCGCTTTGGCGTTCACAATGCTATCTCTGGATCGAGCAGGCAAGTCTGGATCAATTGAGAAGTTATCTTGGATCTACACGGGAGGTCCTGATGGTGCGCGTACAATGCTTTCAACCATCGCTGGATCGATGATTACTGTGGCTGGTACTGCCTTCTCGATTACCATCGTTGCTCTCACTTTGGCATCCTCACAGTTTGGTCCGCGACTGCTGCGTAACTTTATGCAAGACACGGGCAATCAGGTTGTGCTCGGCACGTTCATCGCCACATTTATCTACTGTTTGCTCGTACTGCGGACAGTCCGGGGGGATAACTACAACGTGTTTGTGCCGCAGATATCGGTTACAGTCGCCATCGTTCTGGCGCTCGCGAGTATCGGCGTGCTAATCTACTTTATCCATCACGCCTCAACCACGATTCAGGCGTCGCACGTTATCGGGGAGGTCGGCAGCGATCTGGACAAGGCGACCAATCGCCTCTTCCCCCAAAAGATGGGGCAAAATCTACCAGAAACTAGGCGACGATGGGTTGAGGAAATCCCAGTCGGGTTCGACAAAGAAGCTGCACCAGTCCTGGCTACCCAAAGCGGTTACATTCAGGCAATTGATGACGAGAAGTTGATGAAAGTTGCCAAGTCCAAAGACCTCCTGATGCGTCTCAAACTTCGCCCCGGCAAGTTTGTTGTGCAAGGAAGCGAATTACTAATGGTTTGGCCTGGGGAACGGGTTAATGAGAAGCTCACCCAGCAAATCAATAATGTTTTCATCTTGGGTAAAGAACGCACTGACCAGCAGGATATAGAGTTTTGTATCAACGAACTCGTTGAAGTCGCGCTTCGTGCCATTTCCCCAGGCATTAACGATCCGTTTACCGCCATCCAATGTATTGACCAGTTAAGCGCAGGACTCTGCCGTCTAGCCGAAAGAGATTTTCCCTCTCCCTACCGTTACGATGACGACAACAACCTGCGCGTGATTGCCGACCCGGTGACATTTGCGAGGCTAACCGATGATGCCTTTAATCAGATTCGGCAATACAGCAAATCGGATGTAGCAGTAAGAATCCGAATGTTAGAAGCAATAGCCGTTATTGCAACACACACCCACAAAAAGAAAGACCGGACGGCGCTTCTGCGTCATGCCCAGGTGCTCCAGGATAGTAGCCGTGAGGAGGTATCTCAGGAGTGCGATCGCGCTTGTATTGAGGAGCAATATTTGGCGGCAGTGAAGGCGTTAGAGCAGCGATAAATGAGGAAAAAGCTGTGATCACTACCAACTGACGAGTGTATCAAGTGACAACCATTAGGGGCAATATCATTGTCATTGTCAGTGAGGTGATTCAAGGAGAGTATTTTGCTCAACTCTATTCGGGAGCGTTTTAATAATTTCAGCAAGAGAAAGGTTGCTCCACAGGATTTAAACCAAATACAAATTGACTTGTTGGAAGAATCAACTCTCAATCTTAACTATCTTGTATTGATTATAGGCTCCTGTGTAATTGCTACCTTTGGGCTTCTTTCCAATAGTGCTGCTGTAATTATCGGTGCCATGATCATTGCTCCTCTGATGTTGCCAATCCGAGGATTAGCATTTGGAGCATTAGAAGGCAACGTTGTCCTCTTCCGCAAAGGTTTAATGGCAGTAGTAGTCGGGACGATTCTCGCAATTTTTTTAGCTTGGTTTCTGGGTTCTTTGGTAAGACTGCCAGACTTTGGGAGCGAAGTTCTGGCTCGTTCTAAACCCACATTACTAGACTTAGGAATTGCGGTCGCTGCTGGTGGAATCAGTGGCTTTGCCAAAATTCAGCCCAAAGTTTCTGGTACTTTGGCAGGAACTGCGATCGCTGTTGCTCTCATGCCACCAATTTGTGTTGTTGGCTTGGGTTTATCTCAAGCTAATTGGTCACTCAGTTGGGGGGCAAGCCTGCTCTACTTAACCAATTTGCTGGGAATTACCCTCTCCTGTATGCTGACCTTTTTAATGGCCGGCTACACCCCGCTATATCGCGCCCACAAAGCCCTCGGTTGGGCATTGGCTTTGACAGCTATACTTCTCATTCCTTTAGGTGTGAGCTTTGCGGAATTGATCAGGCAAGCCCAACTCGAAGCCAGTCTGAAGCGGGCATTGCTGAACCGAACCATTACCTTTCAGCGAGTGGAACTGATTAAAAGCGAATCCAACTGGTTGACGAACCCGCCCGAAGTCCGTCTGACTGTTCGCAGTAGTCAGGTTTTGACCCCCAAACAGGTGCAGCTTTTAGAAGCATTTGTCGAAAAAGAAATGGGTCAAAAATTCACCCTAATTTTTCAAGTCAGTCAAGTTGAAGAAGTCCGACGGGAAAAGCTGAATAAATCTAGTTCAAAACCGAAACCTTAAGTCTTTTATTCGTAATTATATGACTACAGAAACTCTATTTGTGGCAAGCGATAATGCCATATTCGGACCCAGTAAAGGGGCTATGACCATAGAACCGATAATGATAGTTCCGTCATCCCGTAATAGACCAATGGCAGCAATAACTGTTGAGAGCAGAACCATCAAATTATGAGTCCATGACAGAATTACCGTTGCAGAAACATCATTCGGCGGGAAATGGAGAAAATACAGTCAAGTTCCTGCAAGAGATTAAAAGTCATCATCCTGAACAAAAATTACTCCTAATTTGGGATGGTGCTTCTTACCATAGAGGAGAAGAAGTAAAAAAGTTATTAGCTACAGAAAATGAAGAAAAAGACAAAAAAGATTGGTCAATTATTTGTCATTTTCTTGCCCCTTATGCTCCTGAAGAAAATCCAGTAGAAGAGATTTGGTTACAAGTCAAAAACTTTATCCGACGTTTTTATTATATCTGTAAAAAGTTTTCAATAGTTAAACGATTATTTCAGTTTTTCTTTAATTTCAAACTTTTCAATCCTCCTAACTTAAAAAATTATGATGCTTTTGTACAACTCATTTAGACGCGCTATAGTAAAGGTCCAGGGATAGATGCTTCTACAGAAAGCAGAATAATGCGAAATTCATCAACTTGAGAAAAATGATTGGCTAACCGATCTATTGCAGTTTCGGCTTCTGCCCCATACAGCAGTATTTTAACGAGATTTTGATGGTTGTATAAGTTGGTCTGCCAAATCCCTACTAAGGAATAGTCTCGGAGTAATTCTGGTACTTTCTGGGCATCCTCCTCAGGAAGGAATACTTCAATCAGACGTAAGTTCATAAATAATTAGGTGCTTTTTTGTCTATACAAACTTTCGCCCTAAATAAAGAAACAATTTATAGTAGCAAAACTCTCGCCTACTAACTGCATATAAATTAAGTGTGCAATAGTTTATTGCGGCGCTTCGAGAACACTGACATCAATTAACGGTGTCACGTTAAACCCCTGCTCAAGTAACTGCGTTTGAATAGTGCTTGTGAGGTGGGAACGAATCTCCTCAGAGGACTGGGTGACACCTGCTTGACGCTGAACATAAACGGTACCTAGCAGTGTGTTCTGCCCTTTGATATTCGCAGGAGGGAAATGAACATTCGCTTCCACCAGATTTGCCAAATCGCTATCATTTACCACCTTCTGAATCTGAGCAGTGGCACGCTGCTCACGGCTGCTGCGCTGAAGCTCAGGGGAGGTAGAAAACTGCCAAGTCAGCAAGCTCAAGAGCAGCAGCACCGTAGCGGCAAGGACAACCGGAAACACCCATTGCTTGCCACGTTTATAGCGGGTTCCCTGAGCAGTCAGCCCATAGGTGCGGAACATCAGGGAGGCTGATAAATTAATCCCGACCAGTTGCAGCAAGAGTACAAAGACACCATTCAAAGCCATATCCCATCGCCCCATCGCGCTTGCCATGCCCACCACTCCGGCAGGCGGTGCTAGTGAAGCCGCAACCAGCATCCCAACGGCTGCTCCTGACACGAGGCTACTTCGCTCTGATTGGACAAGATTGAGAGCACCTGCCGCACCTGCAATTAGTGGAAGCAGCACTGCCACAGATGAGACAGTACTGGTTGCGTTCATTGAGGATGTCACAACTTCCTGTTGCAAAATCAGGCTGAGCGCTCCAGCTACGGTGATTGTCACGGCAAGGGCTGAAAAGTAGCGAATTAGACTCCGCTTGAGCAGTTCTCCATCACCGCGTGCTGTAGCGATCGCCGCATTCATCGCTGGACCTGCAAAGGGTGCAATCAGCATTGCCGCAACGAGAAGATAGCTACTATTGGTGAATAAGCCAATCCAGACCACCACACCCCCTGCCGCTGCATACCCCAGAAACCCTTTCCAGGAGCCAACGCTTTGCAGACCTGAAAGAAATATCTCGATTGGGCTGCGTGTCTCTACATTTTTTACCTGCTGGGGTGCCTCTGATGCTGGAGGCTGCAAGGCTATTACTCCACGAGGGAGCAGTGTGACGTGCAAGTTGGGTAGTGGTTCTAACTTTTCTAGCAGTTCCTCAACCTTGCCATTGGAGACGTGAACGATTACCACGTCTAATGGTTCATCCTTCCCAGTCGCTTCAAACTGAGCAAGATTCGCTCCGTTACAAGTGTTGGCGATGTCTAGAACCTGTTGACCGCATCCCCGTGGAACCTGAACAAGTAGTTGACGCATTGCTCTCCCTCTGTTCTATAGTTGCTGTCCGGGAAGCCTGATTGGTGTTCCACCTCTCCATTGTCCCGCGTGACGGGCAACGCGAGACTCTATTGAGCCGTTTGAGGGTTTTGGTTGCTGGTAGTAGGGCGACCAACAATATAAGGGGTGTGAGTAGCATCCTTTTACGGAATGTTTATCTACCAGGTACGCCACCTGCCACAACTCTATTGGTAGCCAATCGATTTTTAAAATTTAACCCCTTCAAAAAGCAATGACTGAAACACGGATAACGTGGAATATCAGCTGTAACCATTGATTTAGCGTTGGCACGGGCGGTAACCAACGAGGCCCGTACCCGCTTATTGAGAATTATCTTCACTAATTGCTACTCTTCATAAGCTGTGGTTCATCGAACTTTCCGGGAGCTGGACAAATACCCGTCTGGCGGCTGCGCCATAAGGCTTAATCCTAATCAAGACAATCAAAATCTTCGACGGCGCGACCGTCCAGGGCTGGTAAGTCTTGCGAAGAGCGCTCGCACAACAAAGACTGTGCGAGCGCCAAAATCATCACGCTACTGCGTGAGTTCTTTCGGCTCTAATGACAGTTAATAAATGACAGATATTGATTTTTGTCATATGTCTCGCTACAGTAGGCTTATCA
>JAMPKV010000050.1 GCA_039962225.1 Microcoleus sp. AS-A8 | reverse complement strand
AGAACAGCTATGTCTTTTCGATTTTTTGATTGGTTGAACCTAAATCATGACGTATTTGCTGCTTATAAAGCCAGTTTAGGGTTTATTTGGGCTTAATTTTTGTCTAAGTCCCGCTAGGTGACAAGGCGCACACAGAGGAATCAGGTTCTCTGGTCTATTATCCTCTGGAGTGAAGTTAGCGTGATGGACAGTGAGTGTTGCGATAGTTCGCTCGGACTTGGTAAAGTTTTTGGGTTTTTCACCGGGGCGTAAACAGTGCTTCCCGCAGTGACGACAGCGCCAAGAAGCTGCCTCGAGGAATCTACCTCAACAGGAGGAGTGGGGGATTTTTTGATGGGTTTGGGTATTTTTTTGACGGCGACTGGTACGGGAGACTCAATCGGTACAGGAAGTTCATCTGTTGCAGAAGACTCAACAGGTACAGGAAGTTCATCGGTCTCCGGAGGCTCAACAGGCACAGGAGGTTCATCGGTCTCCGGAGACTCAACAGGCACAGGAGGTTCAATAGACTCGCTCTGGGGAGAAGGTTCAGGTGGAGTGAATTGTGCTTTTTGGGCGGGTTTGATGGCAACCAGAGCAATTTTAGGAGAAGGCTCTACGGGTTGGGTCTGTTTGGTTTTTTTGGGTTTTTTCGATGCCATGAGCAAAAGGGCGGGTTGCTTTTTTTATTGTGCCTTGCGTTGATTGTAAGAGTAAGAATACATCCTATACTTGAGATTTTCGAGAGAATTTGGGTGAGGATGTGGTCGGTGAAGGTGCGATAGCCAAGCACAGATCTTATTGCCCAGCCTATCAACTGGTTAGGTTTAGCGAATTGGTTAGAGCACAGTACGAGGTTAACTCCCGTAATGTGAGTTTTCGGTATTAGAGAAAGGTTTTGGGTATTTAATTTATAAGGATTGCTCATGTCCCCTTGGCTTAACTTGGCTCTAAGTTATTTGGTACAGCAATTAATTACGAAATTTAAAAAGTTTGAAGCTTCTAATTTTCAACAGGTTCAATTGGCACACCTGGAGCCGAGAGCAAGCGCGTAACTTTCTGGAAAGGATGATACTCAAACCCCGGACTCGCCTCTTTGAATGACTCAAAGCACCAAGGCGATACCACTGCCCCGGCAGCGCCCTTCTCTTCTTGAAAGCTAAGCTAATCGGCTTTCTATGCAATAACTAAACAGTTACGAAGGAATCAGCATTGATATGGCTGGCTTGTACCCAACTCAACGAGGCCAACAGTTCACTGCCTGCACGAATTAGGGTAGCACTGTCATCTTGAAAAATCGCCAAGTCCTCAAATCTTAAGCCACCCGATAGACCAATTTGAGTTTGACCCAACTGGAAGTTGTTGATGGTATCGACACCATTACCTCTTGCCAGAATGACAACATCCTGACCGCCACCAAGCCAGATGATATCGTTACCCTTACCAGCATCAATGCGATCAGCTCTGTCGGTGTGCTTCGCGCAATCGCTGCCAGAACCCGAATAAATGATGTCATTCCCAGCACCGCCATACACGGTATTATTGCCTTGGCTGGTGTAGATGGTGTCATTACCCGTTCCACCAACGATGGTATCGGCTTGCGAACCGCCGTAAATTAGATCGTCGCCACCGTCACCCAAGAGCGTGTTGAGTCCCTCGCCTCCGCAGATTAGGTCGTTGCCACCACGACCTTGAATTGTGTCGTTACCGTTCTCTCCAAATAAGGTATCGCTTCCATCGCCACCAACGATGGGTTCGGCACTAGGGATGGTATTGAGATCGATCGCAAAGTTTAAGATTTGGGTAAATTGAGTATCTGAAAAATTGTTATCAGCCACAACAATCAACGACTGCCTCCCATCTGGCAGTGTTGGGCCAAGGGCAAGACCTTCTAGATTATCCAGAGTTATCCCCAATTCCCCGAAGTCAAGCAGCAAGCGTTTCCGGGCAGGGGCATCAACATCGACGCCGTTTACGCTATCCAGGTTGCTAATATCCGTTGCTCCCAGGATGCTCGTCTCGTACAACTTAACACTGTTACCGACGCCAGTGGAGAATGAGCGCTCCAGAGTGAGGAATGTGCCATTATTATCGAGAGCCAGTAACTCAACCAAACCGTTAGTATTAAAGCCACCAGATGGATTGGGCGCATCTGCAACGGGGTCGGTAACGTACAAAAATTCCCCAACCTCTTGTCCGGTTTGCAAATCATACTGCAAAATCCGGGACGGACTACCGTTAGTGAGTGTCGCCGCTGGCCCATCCTGAACGAGAGCGTTCTCTGTCGCGGTAAATAGGTAGCGTTGATTGGGGGTAATCGTCAAACTCTCGAACGCTAGATTGTTGCGGATACCGGGGTCATCCGCGCCTGTTCCTGCGGGTTCAAACTTATCCGGCACGGACAACTCGTCGAAGTGCTTTCCTTGAAGCGAGAACTCGTTAATGAAGGGGTTGATTAACCGAGTGGTAGTTCGCTCTCCTTCAGAGGAGATAAACAAGGTTCCTCGTTCAGAAAAGGCAATGCCTTCTGGGTCGAGACTGAACTGTGGAAAAGGATTGCCGTTCTCATCGCTGAGAGTGGTCACATCTTTAAACTTAACATCCCCCTTGTCTAAGGAACCGTCACTTAGATCAATGCTGAGGGTGTAGAACCGCGCTGGATTAAACTGGCTGCGGTCATCGGAAATGCTGTAAAAGACATTATTGAAGCGATCGTAAGTAATGCCCGATAAACCGCCCACTTGAGTCCCCTCAAAGGTATACCCGGTCGGGAAGGTAACTTCTCCAATAAATTCCACACCATTAACGGTTTGACGGTTGAAATCAGGGGTAGAAGGTTCAACCGCGATATCTGCCCGCACTAAGCGATGGTCGGAACTGGGGAAACCACCAGGGAGAGTGGGGTCGAACGTGCCGACTAGAGGGAACAGGGGGTCATCACTTTCGGGCCAGAACACTGCCGAGTCGGTAATATCTAGGTTTTTTGAGGGCAGCACATAATCGACGCGCAGATTTCCAGGGGCACCATCGGCAAAGTCTGCCGTATCAAAGGCTGGGTCGGTGATATGAGTGACATTGGCACCTCCCTGCAATGCTGCCTGTTCGGTACCGCCCTCACTATTTGGAGTGACGCTAGTGTTGACTAGTGGATTGTCAAGCAGTTGGCGGATGGCGTTATCAACGCTGTCTCCATCATTGGGATCGGCATTCTGGTCGCCCATGATCACAAAGCGCGACTCAGGAGTCAGTCCACCGTAGTTGCCTTGATCATCGTAGATGTAGCTGCCTTCACCGGGAGTAATATAGTCGTCCCAGAAGCGAATCTCGTCATGGTTGCGCCTGCCGTTGCGGTCTTCAGGTCCATCGAATGTCGGCGGTGTCGGGTGGCTAACAAGAACGTGTATGGTTTCACCATTAACCTCAACAGGGACATCCCAGTGACTTTTGGAGGAAAGGCGAAAGGCTTCAAGTTCTTCAGGGGAGTACCAGTCGTTTGGTTCGGGCGTATCGGGATTATCGGGCAGTAAAGCACCGGGCATGTCCTTCCAAAGAAATTCTTGAAAGGTGCGAATATTCTCGGTATCGATTGGATACTTGGAGTAGAGTACCATCCCATATTGACCGGGAAAGTTGCCAAACCCCAAGGCATCATCCCCATATCCAGGCGCACCAGGCGTAGTTACAACTGTGCCATTGTTGTTCAAGTCAAATCCCGATGCAATTCCTGTATTGGAGGGAGCAACGTAGAAGTAAGGATAATCAACAGGGTTCGCGCCGTTCTGACTTACCCAGAGATAGTTCTCCTGAAAAAGTTTCGCTGCTGTTCCGTTAGGGTAGTAGTCAAACTCATTGATGAGCAGAACGTCGGGATTATTTCGCTGAATAATTTCTGCAACGTTCCTTGCTTGAGTGTTATTGGGAGTCGAGAGGTCTGAAATCAGTTGACCTTGGCTGTTGCGATTTAACGACGCATTGAATGTGGCAAAGCGGATATCTTCTGTTGCCATATAGTACTCCTGAAAGGGTAGATTAGCGCTTTGAGGTGAATGAAGTGGTTGAATGAGAACACGCAAGCATTAGGGATAAAGCGCATTCTGTTATCGGCTTAAGCCGGGACAATTCAGTTCCCCTCTTTTTTCACTTTCGTCAGAGAAAAAGCTGGAATGCATTCAAAGCAAGATGTTGTCCTCGACAAGACTTCAAGTCCTGTATCAGAACCCCAAGTCTAGATAGCATCTTGCTTTGAGCTTTTTTGTTGCTCTCTTAAGCGACAAAAACTGTTTGAACTTAGATTGCAGTGGTGTCAGTGGGTGTTAATAGCCCCACGCCAGCCAGGGGATCGGGGTCATTGACAGGATACAGACGGTTAGCCACCTCGAACCCAGTTCCGGGAAAGTCGGTGAATAGACCATCAAGACCCAGGCTGAAGAACTGCTCGTATTCGGCTGTCGGGTCGCCGTTATACTCCGGAGCTAGGTAACGGTCTTCATTGCGGAAGGTGTAGGCATGAACCAGTAAACCAGCCGCATGAGCATCTTCAATTAAGGAAGTGGGGTCTTGCAGGACGTAATCAGCATCACTGATCAGACCATCTCCATTGAGGTCATCGGGCTGACCATCCCCATTAAAATCAACAGGGTCAGCAGGAATAATTAACCGCTTCCCCGGACCAATTCCATCGGCATAGGTGGCAATCTCAGCCAGTCCTTCAGGAGTCGTCAAGTCGCCATAGGTGCGCTCGTCGCCACTGACAACGAAATCATACGGCTGAGCGTTACTGGCATCAAATAACTGAACCAGAGGCACATCAGTCATTTCATTCAAGTCTTTCAAGTTTCCAACTTCAAAGGATTGAATGAAGACTGGATCGTTGCGATCGCTGTAACCATTCTCATCGAGAATCTCTACCAATGGCTCTTCCATTGATAGCCCAATGGAATCAAAGTAGGTGGGATGCTTGGTTTCTGGATAAATGCCAATGGTTCGCCCCGTTTCTGCACTTTTCTCCTTCGCCAGATCGATGACTTCCTGGAGGGTGGGAATTTCAAACTGACCATTGAAGGATTGATCGCGGAACGGTAGGCGCTCTATAGCCCGAAGCGTCTTAATTTCAGCAAGGGTGAAGTCTTCGGTAAACCAACCCGTTACTTCTTTTCCATCAATGATTTTCGTGGTCTTGCGCTCGGCAAATTCTGAGCGATTGGCAACGTCGGTTGTTCCTGAAATTTCGTTCTCGTGACGAGCAATCAGAACACCGTCTTTGGTGGAAACCACATCAGGTTCAATAAAGTCAGCCCCTAGCTCGATCGCTAATTCATAGGACGCCAAAGTATGCTCTGGACGCGAACCGCTAGCACCTCGATGACCGATAATCAAAGGGCGAGAAGCAGTGCTGACAAAATCATCGATTGAAATCGTGCTGGCATCAATCCCAACTAACTTGGCTAAAGCTTTATTGCCTTCTTTGGTACTAATTAAGGTATCGTTACCCAGTTGGTTAATCTTCAAGTCGGCAAACGCTAGACCAGCACCCAAACCGAGAATATCTTCACCCGCGTGGTAGTCGGTAATCGTACTGCCAGCACTGGGAATTTTAGCATCCACAATCCAGAACTGGTCTTTGCCAGCGCCACCTGTCATGCTGTCGTTACCCGACTCCCCAGCATAAAGCTTGTCGTCGCCGTTGCCACCTTCTAGTTTGTCGTTACCCTCGCCACCTTTGAGGACATCGTTACCCTCACCGCCGTTGAGGCTATCATCTCCATCTTGACCGTAGAGCTTGTCGTCACCACTAGCACCTTCTAGCTTGTCGTTACCAGCCTCACCGTAGATGGTATCGTTGCCGCAATTGCCTTTTAGGGCGTCATTGCCAGAGCCTCCGTAGAGGGTATCGTCGCCGTCGCCGCCTTCGACCTCATCGTTACCGCTACCTGCAAAGATGCGATCTGCGCCAGAATTACCGTAAATGAGGTCATCCCCGCCGACACCAAAACGTGTAGGGTCACCGAAAATCGTATCGTTATTCTTAGTTCCAGTAAGCGTGTCGCTACCGTCACCACCACTGATGGGGTTTTCCCCTGGCACCGCAATGAGTAATTGCCCCCCTTCGACATAGTTGCCGTTGAGCAACTGAGGATCGTTAATGCCATGAGCCTGAACATCAAACAAGTAAGCGTTTTGACCGGATTCGGCACTGGGAATTTCGATAATACCAGAGCTTTCCCAAATCCCGTATTCTTCACTATCAAAATCAGGAGTCGCTGCCTCTTCAACGACTTCAAAGAGTGGGACAACCTCTTCTGAAGCAATATCGTAAGACCAGATCCGAGCATCTCGTCCTTCGGCTTCCATAACCTCACCGCCAAAGGCAGTTTCGTCTTCCTGGATTAATACGTGACCGTTGGAATCAACGACGATATTGTCGTAGCTGACACCCTTACCAAAGCCACCCTCTAAGAGAAAATCGAACTGAACAGGTCGGGTTGGATCGTTGGAATCCAGGGTAAAGCGATAAAGCCTGCCGTAGGGGTTGTCGGCTTCTTCGGGGGTTTCGGCGTCGTCTGAAGAATCGCTAATATCTCCACCAGGTTTTTCCTTGGTTCCTGTGGTTACGAAATAGAAGGTTCCAGGATTATTCGGGTCTTCGTGAATGTCTTCAGGACGCTGAAAGTTGGTTGAACGGTCTTCAGCATTCACCCAATCACTGAGGACTGTTCCATCGGGATTGAGGGCTACATTACTGTCTACTTTCGTCCATGTCCCTGTCGTTGAAGCACCAATTTCACTTTCATAGTCAGATCCCTCCACCCTCAGGACATAGAGGTCACCATTCTTAAAGCCATTTGGGTCATCTTCAGTTTGCTGACCCACAAACATGTAGATTTCACCGTCTGCAAAATCTTCTGTGCTAAACAGCACAGTTTTGTTTGAGTTGTCAGCTCGATATTCAGACGCTGCGACTACGTTTTCTTTAGAGTAACGACCCAAGCCCTCAAGAGCTAGAGCAGTACCATCAGCACTGACTGCCCAACCCCGACCATCTGGACTGCTTTCTTCAGGGGCAAACCAGATAGGTCCGCCCTCAAAGCCATGCTCAGCCAAGAAGCCAGAACAGAAGCGGTTGAAGGTTAATGTAGCATCTGGGTCTTCCGTATTAACGTATTCACCTGTATCCAGGTTGAGTTCGTAAGTACCAGTACTATCTACAGCAGTATCAATTAGGTTTTGACCACCGATTACGTTCCAATCTTTGTCGAATTGGAATACCGAAACTCGTGCGCCCTGAATCTGACCATCAACTGTACTAGAGATATCGGAAGCAGCCGTTGGTCTTAATTCATGATTGACGAAAACATAGTAGTAATCTTCCGTTTCAAACACTCCTGTACCATCTGGAATTCCGGCGAAGGCAAAGGTCTTATCAGGGCTTACTGTAAAGTTCCCGAACTCTCCTTCCAGTAAAGAGACTTCATCTCCTACTGTCAGTAAAGGAATAACGTTATAGCCTCCGTTCCCCGGAAGGTCAGTCACATAAGACTGAGCAGAAGTTTTGCCGTTGACTATATCAGCCATAAGGTAGTTCCTCGTACATTAAATTCTGCATTAGAATGACCAGTTGCTGTCTTCTAGAGCGATTAAGAGAGCGCTCTAGTTGGTAAGAAGTTTTCGATTTTGCTTTAGAAGAGAGGAGCTTTTTTAAATACTCCTATTTCATGCATCTGGATATTCGCAAAGCAAAATTAACAAGGAATTTTGGCTGGGTTAAGAGAACAATATTTTCCGCAATCTTTACGGAAATTTTATATATTTTCTTTCTGAGAAATTAAATTAAGAGTCATTAAAGATTTCTCTACCTTTCGAGGGATGATTTAGTTAAAATTACCTTCTTTACAGTCAACATAGACTTTATAAGCTTTCTCGCCTATTTTGATGCCTTTTTCGACCTTTTTAATTTCAAATGAGAAAAGCGTTCGACTCACTTGTCAAACAAAAAACCCCAGAACTAACAAAAGCGCTGGGGTGGTCATCAGGGTGCATCTACTTATTCCCTTATCCGATGTAAGTTTTCCCCTGCCCGGATAAATTAGTTATCTCGGATTGCAGGAGAACCCAGATCAAGATCAGGTAGATTCCCAAAACCCGTCAGAATGAGTAATGACTAATAACTTAAGAAATCCGAAACCCGGCTTATTTTGCTGGAAATTAGATTCCCCTCAAGGTTAATCCGTGCTTATCATCCACGCCACGAATGAATTCGAGTACAACTAGTGCTGCTCGACTAAAGTTGATATTTATATGGCTGTCAATTCACCCCAATGAGCTTACCCAATGAGCTTACGCTTTGCTCTGCTGAATCTATCCTTTCTCTGGCTCGCCCAATGGCTTTTCATCAGGCTTACTAGCGCTTCTCCTAACGTGCAGCCCTTCTTGCATGGCGCATTCGGTATAGCCGCTTCAAGTTACCTGCTTGGCGTTTACTTTCTCAGACGCCAAAGAGCCTCAGAGAGGCTGCGCCTTGTCCAGTTAGGCATAGCAGGTCTTGTCTTCTACTTTGTCTGGAGTATTGGGATTGTCGGTGCTACTCACCTGGCATCAAGCCTAGAAACGGACTTCTCTGAAGCCGGAGTAGCCTTTTTCTACGGCACTTCCGGCACGCAGTTCAATCAATTTCATGAGGCGGCTATCTTTTGTTTGATAGCTTTTATCCCTGCCTTTGTCTTGAATCTACTAGCGAACATAATTCTCAGGAGTCGTTTTTCTTGAATAGGTAGAAAACTTACCCAGCGTGTCGGTTGGCAATTTGCATTTGATTGCTGGCAACTCGATCTTCGTCAGCCAGATCAAAATCTGCGTCTGGAGGAGCCTCCCTATCTTCTTCATTTTCATAGTTAAAGTCGTCTAAAGTTTTTGTGTCGGCATCTCCTGTGAGTGCTTCTGAATTGGAACTTTCGGGGTTTGGACTACTACCAGTTTTTGACTGAGCATCACGGTAGAGCATTTCTGGATCAGAGCTTTCGCCTATTGCTAAATTAATCAGTCTATTTTCTTGGGGGTTCATTTTTGGCTCTTTTGTTAAAGCTAGATTATCTATAGCGTTTCTCACATGGCTGCATTCCATCCGGCTGAGAACCGCTATATAGCAATCCTATTTTATTTCCAAACAAGAGGAACAAAATCTCCTGGGTCGTCCCTCTTGCCTCTCTATGGGCATTTCCTTTTGGGATTGAGAACGCTAAAACCGGACTAGACCTTGTAGCCTCACATCTGCGAAAGCGTCCTCACCCCTCGCCCCTGATGCTCAACCTAGGCAAGAAAGCGTTTGTCTTTTGCGTTTCAACTGCAACAACTCGATGCTCTGCACTCTCATATCCAGAAGGGTGGAACCACGGGAGAGTTTTTGAGGCAGCAAGATAGTTCAGGACAGTTAGCAACACAAGATAGTCCAAAACAGTCCAGTGCAGTTGTTCAGAACTGACTATATTAATCTTCCTCCTCCCCAATCAGATTCACAGCCTTCTCAAGGTCATGGTGAGAAGGCTCACAATAGCGACGGGTCGTATCAAGGCTCTCATGACCAGCCAAGGCTGCGATTTTCTCCAGGCTCACGCCTGCATCCACAAGGTTCTTACAAAAGGTGTGCCGGAGACTGTGACAGGTCAGCTCTTCCAGCCCCTTCGCCCGATACTTTTCAACAAGATTCTCCAGACCGCGCCGGGTCATCTTCCCCCGCTGCCCAATCATAATCGGCTTGTCAGTCTGTTGGTGTTCATTCCATCCCAATAGGCACAGGGCAGACCGAGCATCTGGATTCAGGGGAATTTCCCGACGCTTGCAGCCCTTGCCCGATCGCACAATTAGATTGCCCTTACGCTCAGACATCGTAATATCACACCAGCGCAGCGCTACCAGTTCGCTCACTCTCAGCCCTGTGTTCAAGAGGAGTTTTACCGCCCCCAAGTCTCTGGCACTGCCATAGCGCTCCACCCGTCGCAGCAGAGCGTGTTGCTCGGTGCGAGAAAGCCAGCGGATTCTCTCGCGCTGTTGCTTTAGGGCTTTGGGAATCTTGGGGATGCTGTCGGTCAGCTTTACCTCATGCGCCCAAGTCAAAAATCCCCTGATAGTGGATAGTTTTCTGTTTACACTTTTGGGTTTGTAGTCTTTTTCTATTAGGTGACGTTTATAGTCTCTGATATCAATTGCTGTAACCAACTTAGGTAAAAACTCACCTTGTTCTTTTTCAAACCATTTAACAAAAGCATTTATATCGCTTAAGTAACTAGAGACAGTGTTATCACTACACTCTTTTTCCTCTAAGGAGTCGATAAATCCTTGTCGCCAGTCGGTAGTATTATGTGCGGAGTTTTTGGAGAGATAATCAGTGAAATTTAAAATCTTACCCAATTGCCAAAACCCCTTGACACGACACATAGGCGTAATTATGTGACCAGGAGGGGAAAGGGGCAAGCAATTCAAGGAAGCGATGGCGATAGTTTTTTGCGACCCCCCTGACACAAGAAAGCGAGGCTGCAACTCCTATGGGTCAAGTCAAATCGGTAGTAACTACCGAAGTTTGTACAAAGTGCGATCGCATTCAATCAAATACAGGGGGCCACAGTTCTGATATGGCTAGCTCCCATCTCGGCAGCAGTTCTGGCACTGTGAGGGGTCTCCATCACAGAGGGTAACGGGAGACTGGTTCGGGTGATAGACGGTGAGCTCACGCTTGTTCGCGTCAATGAGGCGGTTGCCATCCGTTAGATTACTGAACTACTGTGGTTCGCTGCTGCCTTGTAAGTTCCGTAAATCCCCTATCTCAGTTCCACCAGGGCAAGCAGAGGTATTCTATAGCCGATGTGAACATTCCCGAAAAAGGCTGATAAATCGTGATTGAGGATTGTCGTCTCAATCCCCAATCACAACGTATTATTCATTTCCCTCAAGAAATTGCCGTTACATTTTCTGAATTAGTAAAGTAGGATTTTAGTACTTCAGCTTCTTCTCCAACAAAACTAAGACACGCGGCATCCAATTTGTCTAACATTCCTTCGTTTTCTACTAGGCAGGGGCTGACTATTTCAACTATACTGTTGTCACATGAGAGACAAACTTTTATTTCGGAAACATCAAAATTAGTCCAAGCTTGAACAATACATTGAGGATTAATCAAATACTTCCCGATTTTCAATAGCTTCATTTTTTAAAGGAAAAAATCTGTAAGGTTCAAAACTAAGAAGTAGAAGAGCCAAGTTGGGTTTTACAACAGGAGAATTCAGATAACAAAATATTTTCATTCTCCAGGTTTAAACCAGCCGGAAATAGAAGCAATTTCTTACCCTTCAGCGAAGCTTTACGGGAAAGTATAAGTGCCTCACTGTAGTGAAAACACGTAAGGGGAATCCATCGTTTGCTGTAATAGCAGACAACAACATTCACAGTTTCGTCTTTCCCTTGGGGGAGTGGAAGCTGCCAATGTGATTCCATAAGCAGTAACCTTTATATCATGTTTCTATATACTTTTTTCTTTTACCGACGTACTGCTAACTACCTTTAGGAATAAATTTTGACAGGAATCCCCTTGCTGATTTGGGGAAAGTAACAAAAGCGTTACCAAGCGGCAAATCGTTTTTTATCGGTGGACTGGAACGGTGGCAGCGAGGGAATTGTTTAAATCTTTAAGTCCTCTTTATAAAGCCTTTACCTATTTGGAAGTCAAAACTCGTGGAAGCCGAAGATAATTTTAGATAACCACGTTGGATTTTTGGGGATGAAGCCACGAAAAAAGAAGAGAATCGTGATTAACCCTCAATGTATTTCTCATATCTGGTCTCATCCAGATTCTTCTGAGCTAACAGTTTATTTATCATGTTCTGATGAAGCGACTGGCAGTTGCCTAGTCGAAAGTGAAGGCAAGGTGGAAATTCTGGAGCTGACAGAAATTAGTTTTTTGGGAGTAGACGCTAAAACCTTTATCAGTCTGATGGGAATTCACTAAAATCGTTGAGACTGGGGAAAAATCGCAAGTCTTCAAGTGGACATGAATAAACGCGATTGCCTGTTGCATTAATAGCTACGCTAGTACGGCAAGAGATATCTTGTGAAATCTAAACGGCTTGGTGCTGCAAGCGGCTTGACCAACGACGCTCGAAGAAGACAAGTGCTGGGAGCTGGGTAAAGATTCACCTGAGCTACACCACCAACTAGCAGCAACCATCTATCTTCTACTTGCTGTAATTCCCATAGGGCTGTTTTTTGGTGAGGGAGAATCTTCCACTTGCCCAACGGTTCGCTTTTACAGACAAATCCCCAGAATGAAGCTTGATTTATTATGTTCTGAGCTATCATAGCTGCTTACCTCACTGGTAACAGTGGCTCACCTAGAAAGGCGTAGCGCACTCCAGAATCATCAATTAATTGTCATCAATAGATCTAGAGGAAGTATCCCCCCCTGGTATGTAATGGTATCTCTCCCAGGTCAGACATCTAGCGTATTACAAGAGGTCGAATCGCACGAAATCCTCTTTTGGTTAATGCAGTAACCGTTACTGTGATAAAAAGACAAGTTTAGCTAGGTAACCTTGCATTATGGACTGCTCCATCGGGATGTCAAACCCCAAAACATAGGGAATAGGTAAAAATTTCATAAAAGAGAGGTTAAACTTTCACTGTTAGGAATAGTTATTACTATTTAAGATACGGTTTAAAAAGATTTGCAGACCTGCAATAAATTTAGTTAATCGAGTAGAATCTGTATGCATAGTTTTTAAAGTTTCGGGAAATTTATTATAAATCAAATCTCGTTGACTTTCTGCTGAAATTTCAGAAGTACCTGAAGCCTCTTGAGCAGCTAAGGCTTCGTAATCTGATAACACTTGCCTCAGAGATTTACAATATATAAAAAGAAGATTCAAACTTTGATTCCAGTAGATCGGCTTTTTAATTTCAGATGTGATGCTAGACGTAATATCCTTAAAATTTTTGTTTTTTTCTGGTTCGGGTGAGCTAAGACTTGCCATTTTCTCTATTTGTTGCCTCAACTCTTGAGTCTGTTCATTAATTTTTTCATGAAGTAAATTACAGGTTAATTGATGAATTTGTGAGTCAGCTAGCAGTAACTGATGCATGTCTAACAATCGATGAACTGAAGGCTCTATTTCTACTACAATAGGTTCATAAACTAGATGATTTAAGCGTTGGAGAGAGCGACGAGCCGCTTCGACAATCTGTAGCTCACCTGGGATTTTAAAAATCTCTTGATTGACAAAGCGGTATAAAGAACAAATAGAGCGCCTTGAAAATAGTTCTAATCCATAAGGACTGCTCATTATCTCTAAAAATTGACGTTGTGAAATTATTCCGGAAAATTCACCTTGTTTTGTGAGAATAATTCCTGGCAGAAGTAGATTTGATTGAAATGCCTGAGCAACTTCTTTACCAGGAGAGGAGTCGTCAATTTGAAAATCATATAGAGGAAGCTCTTTAATCTTTGATTCTATATGAAGGTGAAGCGTAGTAAATTGAGATTCTCTATAGGAGTCTTTAAAATGAATCATTAGAAGGCTAATTAGTGAAAGCTAAAAAAATTATTTCTATATTATCTAAATAAAAATTGATTGGCAATTTTTATTTAGATAAACCATTAACCTAAGGGAATTATTCATTTTTTTCTAGAAAGGTAAATAGTTGATTAAGTAGTGGTTAACAGTAGAATAATTAGTTTGATACTAAAGTCGAGAGAATGCGACGCGACTGTCCTATCACTCGAAAGCGCTTTTACACAAAGGTCCCTTTCTGTTAAGCGCTTCCGGCTCTACAGCAGGATAGCTCTGTTACAACAACCAGCCTGATACTTACCGTTACAGAATCAAACTGGCACAAACCCTATCTACTCGGAAATCGTTGGTTAAACATTCCAACTTAGGTATCAAAAGTTTGAATGTTTGGGTAAAAGACCAACGGAGCTATGAGCAGTCAGCCCACTTCCTAGAACACTGCCCAAATTACAAAAGGTTAGAAAGTCTGATTCTGGCTCTACTAAGTCCTCACTCGCAACAAGCAGGAATACTCCCAAAGTGAGCGAGCGCTCACATGGGTGTCCAGTCGTCTTACACAAACGTCCGGATACTGTTGGCGAATGTAAAACCGTCACATTGCGCCAACAGTATCGACGGCTACTCACGCCCCCTCTGTTAGAGTCGATGCCCGTATTACTACGGGACACCTCTCCTTCAGAACTGTACATGCGACTTTCACCGCATACAGCTCCTAGTTGATAGCTACTCTCTCCCTAAAAAGTGA
>JAMPKV010000049.1 GCA_039962225.1 Microcoleus sp. AS-A8 | reverse complement strand
TAATGAGGTATGCGTGACAAGCACCAAACCATTGAGGAGCCGTGTGAAAAGAAATTTTCATGCACGGTTTTGAAGACCAGCGAGATTGGTGACAGTCTCGCTGAGTTTAATTCAGTCAATAGATGTATTGGATAGACGATCAATCCACTCTTCTACCATCTGAGTGATAGTTTTTTCTCTAGCACTAGCTATAGTCCTGAGTTTGTTGAGTCTTTTCTCGGATAGTCGAATATGCAGGTTCTTGCCCTTCATGTTGTGTTGTCAATGCGAACACAATGATGTTAACATAAGACTCAGGGAGGGCAACCATGAGAACAGCTTATCAGTACCGATTACGTCCAACAAAACAGCAAGTCACTGAAATTGATAGATGGTTGTCAATGCTTTGTAGCCAGTACAACTACTTGCTGGCTGATAGGTTTAATTGGTACGAGCAAAACCGTTCTCCTGTTAACGCTTGCCCCCTTGTTTGTCATCTACCAAAGTTGCGAGACAATCCAGACTATTACTCGCAAAAGAAGACGTTGCCTCAGCTTAAGAAAACTCATCCTTGGTATGCAGAGATTTATTCTCAAGTCCTTCAGGATGTTGTCAAACGGGTCAAGGTAACATTTGACCGATTTCTTAAAGGAGATAGCAACGGTAAACGTAGCGGCAAGCCACGTTTCAAGGCGCGTAACCGTTACCGCACCTTTACTTATCCCCAGATGAAGGACGGGTGTTTGCAAGGCAATCTAATCAACTTGCCTATGTTCGGCAAAGTTAAAGTTATCTTGCATCGTCCTATAAGTGATGGGTTTAAGGTCAAAACAGCTTCTGTTACGAAAAAAGCTGACGGGTATTACGTTACACTTTCCTTAGAAGACGAGACAGTTCCTGAAATCAAGCCAGACTTCAACCCAGATAAAATCACTGGGGTTGATGTTGGTTTGAAAGAATTTTTAACAACTTCTGAAGGTGAAACTGTTGTCATCCCTCAACACTACCGCAAATCTCAGAAGCGTCTACGGGTTATCCAAAAACGGATATCACGTAGAAAAAAGGGAAGTAATGGCAGGCTTAAAGCCATCAAGCAACTAGGAAAACAACACAAGAAAGTCGCAGACAAACGGAAAGATTTTCATTTTAAGACAGCTAATTGGCTGTTATCAAAATATGATGTAGTTGCTCACGAAGATTTGAACGTAAAGGGTCTTGCTCGAACAAGATTGGCTAAATCTGTTTTGGACGCAGGTTGGTCTAGCTTTCTGTCGATACTAACAAACAAAGCCGAAAATGCTGGTTTGTTGGTTGTCCCAGTAAGTGCCCATAAAACTACACAGGATTGCTCCAATTGTGGCGAAAAAGTGCCAAAGAAGCTGCATGTTCGTTGGCATTGTTGTTCATGCGGATGTGAACTAGACCGTGACCATAACGCAGCGATTAACGTAAAAAATAGAGCCGAGGGGCATCCGGTTCTTAAAGCACAACGCCTCCTAAGCGATAGCCGGATTGGTTGTGAAGCCTACACCATACCTATACTCAGGTTGGTGTAGGAGATGTCACGGTACATAATCTATGGCCAATTCATTCAGAGGTATGAATTCATCAGTGCCCAAAAACACCCTGGCAATCGCCTTGATCATGGCAGTTGCTCTGATTATGAGTATGGCAGTCTTAGTTTTACCTGCCGCTGCCAAGGTCACGCACTATATACAAGGAAATGTTGCCGATGTCAATCCTCCTTTGACGGGCCCAGCCTTTGATTTGGGCGGGGGTGGCCCTGATGTCGATGAAGCACTGCAATGGATGATCGACCAAGTTCGAGGGTGTACTGACTGTTCGACCAAGGTGGATGTTGTGGTGATTCGGTCTTCCGGGGGGGCGGGGTACAATGAGGCGATTTCGGCGATGAATGGCGTGGACTCCGTAGAAACCCTGGTTCTCCCTAACCGAGAGGATGCCAACCGTACCGATGTGGCGGACATGATTCGCAATGCCGAAGTGGTCTTCTTTGCAGGGGGTGACCAATGCCAATACACCCGGAACTTCCGCAGAACAGGGGTGGAAACGGCGGTTAAATCCGTCTATGCCAAGGGAGGGGCAATTGGTGGAACGAGTGCAGGGGCGATGATTCAAAGTGAGTTTGTCTACAACGCCTGTTCGGATACGGTTGAGTCTCGTGAGGCACTCGAAGACCCCTATGAGGATGTTCTTTTTACTTACAACTTATTCAACTGGGGGAATTTGCCAGAGACGATCGCAGACACGCACTTCGTCAAGCGCGATCGCATGGGTCGTACTATGACTTTTATTGCTCGTCAAATTAGGGATGGGATAGCTGATAGTGTGCTGGCGATCGCAGTGGATGAGGGTACGTCAGTGGTGGTCGATCAAACAGGTCTCGCACGAGTGATGGGACAGGGGCCAGCTTATTTTATTCTGGGTGACCACATGCCAGAAGTTTGTGAACCCCAAACGTCTCTGACCTTTTCCGACTACAAGATTTGGAAAGTCAAAAAGGGGAGTACATTCGACCTGAAAAATAAACCCCAGACGGGCTACTATTTGAGAAGTGTGAAAAACGGAAAACTTGACTCCCTTCCTTACTAAGCTTTCCCTCATTTAACGAGCCTGTAGCTGAGTCGGACATGAATCTCTTTCAAAAAATCACGAAAGTTACTTAATGAAGCTGATCGAAGAGTTGAGTTCTTGATCTAGCTTTATTTATATAGCTCAGGAATTTTCATAGCCAATGCTTGGGATAAGTTCTTTCTTCGGCTAAATTATTAAAAACTACAGCGCATAGAACCAGAATTATAGAACCTTCCAGAGTAGGGGTTAGTAGAAAGTGCCAAGGTGCCTTTGTCATCATCACCACTAAAGCAACAGCTCCCGAAGGAGGATGTAATGTTCGCGTTAGTTGCATTAGCCCAATCGCTGTTGCCACCGCTAATCCCATCGTCCAAGGTTCTGCACCGAACAGATGCAGAATTATGAGGCTAACGAAGGCTGCGACAAGATTACCACCGATCACATTTCGGGGTTGGGCTAAAGGACTGTCAGGTACGCCAAAGATTAATACGCTAGTGGCACCAAAGGGAGCCATAAGCAGGGGAGAATTTGTTTTCGTGCTTAGGTAAGCCGTTGCTGCTATGGCCAGGAAACTACCGAACCAACTCCAAAAGATATGTCTGTGATGAGGTCTATTGATCGGACAGGTTAGAGGACATGAACGCCAAGTCCCGCATATCTTGAACCAGTAATTTTGCCATCTTAACTGAAGGCTTTCGTAATTCAAACGAGGTAGATTGCTGGAATTAATTCGCTTTTTCGGTAAATAGCTTTTCATAAATCTCTGCAACAACCACAAAAAACAGATGGTGGGCTTAGGTAAATAGCTCGTGCCAATGGAAAAACTCGCGATTCATCAAAATGTCATCAATCCATGACATATAGTTTTAAACATATCTTTTTACTTTTGTAAATAAAAGTTCAATTGGATAGGAATAATTAATTGCTTAAATAAGATAAACTGATGATTAAACTATCTCTCTTGTGTAATCCTGGAAAATTAGACGCCTTTAAGTCAAGGCAACCAACGAAAAATCAAGGTTTCACCCCAGTTTGGCCAAAAAGAGGTAGGGTGCGTTAACGCCATGTAACGCACCCTACAGATTTAAGATTTACTTGAGCCATCAGCTCTAACTTCAGCTTTCTGTGGAAAATTCCTCTGGATCGGTTCCCCAATTCATCTAACGAATCGCCTCACGCGCCGATCGCATTGTCGGTGGCACTCGCATCGCGTGAACATAGCCAGTGCTAGGACATGCCATTTTTAATAAATAGATCGGCTCGACATCAACTTCGCTATCGATTTTTAAGAAGGTATATTCTCGCCAAGAATCGAGTTCAGTTGTTTGCAATTCTTGGCAAATTCGCGAGTAGCCAATTCCCTGAATCAGTACCCGACGCAATTCAGCATTGTGTTCTTCTAACAGCCATCGCGCTTGCCAGTGGTGTGGCTGAACCCAATATTGTTCCGGCAAGCTGACGCCGCGATAGTAGTACAACCGATAGCCATCGGCAAACTCAATGGCAGGTTCACCTTCGGCATGGAGACGATGTTCATTGTCAAACGAAACTTTAGTCGGGCGATCGCAAATGATGCAAGTGTTTTCAAACGGGAAAACACAGCCACACTCCGACAGAAGAGACTGATAAGCCTGCCATTGCGGCAAATCGTGATCGCAATTTAAGACAGAAATACAAAAATCAAGCAGAGCAATCGAGGAAGCCTCTAAACTGGGGAGTAACAGACCATAATACGCAAACCCCACTACATCGAGCATCTGAAGAAAGGGGTTCTGCTGTAACTGCTGTTGCCCCCATTTGACAAAGGGTTGATTGGCTAAATTTTGCCACACAGATTCCCCAATATTTTGCCACAGGGAATCCCCCATTTCCACCAACAATTGCCCTCCCGGTGCTTGAAGGAGTTGGTTTCGGAGTTCCTCCTGCTGTTGCTCCCACTCTTGTCTTACCCATTGCTCTCGCAACTGCGCCAGTAGTTCCAAGTGTTGGTTCGAGAACTGCGCCTGAGATTGCCACATCAGTATCGTTCGCAGTTGAAACAGATTCTGCAATGCTTGGCTCGATACTTGGATTTGCAATTGATGCCACAGTGATTCTTCTAACTGCTTCCCTATCTGTTCCTGAAGTTGGCTAGCAAATGGCATCAGTAGAGGTACGCCTAGTTGTTGCGCCGTCTGTCGAGGATATTTTGGCTCAAAAATCGCCAACCTAGCGGCATTAGGACTACTGAAAAAGCGAATAACAGGCTCTGGTTTGCCCATTGCCGCATAGGCAGTTTTTACAGCCGCTTCCGCCTTTTGGTAATCACTCGGTTCTGTTGAGCAGAATACCCGTGTCCACTTTTCTAGGATGGAGGGAATGACAGCTTCTTGTTCAGGCGTTAGCTGGGCAATTTTAGTCGGCGACATATCTCCATCCCTCAGGCTCATATTCGCGCTGAATCCGCACCATCCAGCTACCTTGAGGAATTTGAATAGCTTTATGTTCTTCGTGAGTTAATGTCGCTGTTTCTGAAACGACTCGTAGATAGAGGGTGCCATCTTTTTCATATAACTCAGCTTGTCCCTCACTAATGCGGTGGGAGTGTCCGGTTACTTCGCCTTCAGCCAGGGTGAGATGAGGTAGCCTTTTCCCTAATTGCTCCAAAGCTGCTGTGCGATCGGTTTGTTTTATAGAAAGTAAAATTACGTCGCCTTGTCGAATCGGTTGCATTGTTTTTCCTCCAGATTTTATTCTGTTTTAACACCTTGACGGGCTGGCATTAACGCCTAGATTCCTCAGGTTAGGAATTCTTCATCAATAAGGCTTTTTCAGACGCATCTTATCTATTCTTAGTCTTAGTCTTAGTGATATTACTTTTACTGATTGTTCTGTATGGTGAAAAAATTATACCCAACGGCAAAGAGTAAAGTTTGATTTTTTACCTTACCCTTCATTTTTTATGATTTGACGAAAAAAGGCAGAGGACAGAAGGCTCTTATGCTTTTATGAATGCCTTCGACATGAACCCACGACTCTCCCTTGTGTAAGGCTATCAAGCCAAGAGTGAACAATGTTCACTGGCTCGGAGTTTAGGAGGGGTTTGAATCCCATAAGAGAACAAAACATGAAAGCCTTCTGCCTCCTCGTATGATCTCCCGTGCCTTCTGCCTTCTTCAAGAATCTTACGGTGTGAGTGCTGGGGGAATGGTCAGGTTATTGACTATATCCTTGACTTGGTTCCTGGTATTGTCACCACGGGGGAAGTTACCTCCCGTTGCCGTTGCCACCACGAGGGACAATACCGTTGCCGTTGCCACCACGAGGGACAATACCGTTGCCGTTGCCACCACCAGGGAAGTTACCGTTGGTATTGCCACCACCAGGGAAAATACCGTTGGTATTGCCACCACCAGGGAAAATACCGTTGGTATTGCCACCACCAGGAAAGTTACCATTGGTATTGCCACCACCAGGGACAATATTGTTGATATTGCCACCACCAGGGACAATATTGTTGATATTGCCACCACCAGGGACAATATTGTTGATATTGCCACCACCGGGGACAATATTGTTGATATTGCCACCACCGGGGACAATATTGTTGATATTGCCACCACCGGGGAAGTTCCCACCCGTATTGCCACCACCAGGGAAAATACCGTTGGTATTGCCACCACCGGGGAAGTTCCCACCCGTATTGCCACCACCGGGGAAGTTCCCACCCGTATTGCCACCACCGGGGAAGTTCCCACCCGTATTGCCACCACCGGGGAAGTTCCCTCCTAGACCTGGCGGGTTAGGATTTTGGGGAGATACTTGAGAGTCTCGAATTTGTCTTACATCCAAGATTGTCCTGACATCTATCCCATTTCTGCTCGTGTTTCCAGGTAGGTCAAGATTTTGCGGTCTAGAATTTGGAGTCTCGTCAGTGATGAGGCGATCCACACTCGGAAAGCCTTGTGATGGACTAACCGCAAGCTGAACAAAGCTCGGATTTTCAATCACTTGTTGACCCGTTACAGGTGACTGAGCTTGAAGCGCGTCAAACGTTTCAGTTTGTACTTGCGCGATCGCTTCATCCACACTTGGGGTCGATTCTGACTTCATCAGATTTAGCCCTGAGGCTAAATCACTGGTTTGGTAAAACGTCCTCAGATCAAATTCGTAAATCTTCTCAATTCGATCCTTAACAATCACAGCCATATTGCCAGCTTTTAATTCTTGGCGTTGAGACGCCCCCTCATTAAAAACCTCAATGCCGCTATTGGTTAGCGCTCCTACAATCGTGGTATCGGTTTCGGGAATATACCGGACAAATAGTGCTGACCCCCGAATCCCTGCTGCCGCATTGGGTGTACGCACACGAGTTTGACCACGCCCTGGGGGAATTAACACCAGTGCAGTACCATTGGACAGCGCCATGGTACGCGTACCGGGAGAAAATCTGAATACCGCTTGCTCTCCCAGGCGAGCCAGAGAGCCGTCATTGAAGCGGAGCTGAGCCGTTGATGCCTTGGCTGTAGCTAACGAATCTCCAGGGATGATTGCATCTGATGGGCGAGCAGGCCGAGCTGATTGATTTTTAGGAATCAATCGCACTTGATTTTTCAAAGATTCAATGACTGCCCTAGTTAAAGCCGTTTGGGCGAGCGCTTCCTGGGGCAGAAGTAGCGAACCAGAACTCCAGAGGGTGACGGCGAGTAAAAGAGCGATTTTGCGAAGCATTGGAGAGTACCAAGTGTAAAAGAAACGTCAAGTTTTTGGCTCAGCAGACCCACCAATTGATACAGAAGCCAAGGACTTCAATAATTTTTATCGGAACCGGATTGGAGATGAAAAACAGGCTTAACTATGAAGAATAAAGCTTACAAGGGATGAGCGGTGAGAAATTTTAACAATTTCACCCAATTTTCATAGTTAATCGTCCTTATCTTCATACTTCCTCTGTCTTTCGTCTTCCTATGACAGATCGTCGGTAAACAAAATAGAAGTTTAGGCGTCTATGTTTTAAATGACCGTAGATTTATAGATTTAGTTCCCTGACCCAGCCCTGCTTTCTTGGGAAGTCTTAGTTATCTACCAAAATACATACTCAAAACAGAGAATTTATTCGATTATGAGTCGCCAAGTTTCTTCTCAACATCGGGTTTTCCAACTACAACCTCAGCATGAGGGATTTTTCCCACCCAAATGCCAAAAATCCCGCTTAGAAATTTTGGGAAGTCTAGTTTTTTGGCTTGGTCTTACCTTAGCAAAGCCCGCTTGGTCTACGTCCCCTGTCGGAACTGCGCCTCTTCCAGTCTCGAACACGAACCAAAAAGAACCGATAGGGTTCACAGCCCCCTCTAAAGACGCTGATGCTATCCCAGCTCATCCAGAAGTAATACCACCCGATGTGACAGGAGACACGGTGAAGGAATGGGCACAACCCCTGCCACAGGCAGCCAAACAGTCGCCACTAGGGGAGATGGGGAGAGAAGACATAGGGATTTCCCCAGGCAATCTGTTTGCGTCACGGCGTCTTCCCCTCTCTGCCTATTCCCAATCCCAATCGCCGCTCATTCCTGCGACGGGTTCCGAGTTTTCCAATTCTCCATCCTCTATTGCTTCCTCGGCATCACGTACCCTATCTCTATCCCTTGACTCTCCAAAAAGTCCTCCTGATCAGTCAGCTTCTCATCCAGTCTCTAGTCTTATCTCCACTAGAGGGCAAGAGGGACAGAGGGAGAAGTCCTCTACTCAAGCTCAAGATGGGGAACAACCCTTCACTCCCGGACTCACTCCCCTTGAGTTATCACCTTCTGTTCGCGTCACTCCCTCTTGTTCACTCACGCAAGAGCTGAGACTGACTCCAGAACAAAAGCTGCCGTGCAATTCTACGCCAAGCTTAGTGGCAGATGCTGAAAATGCTCCCAACTTTGGAGTTGAAGTTCAACCGTCTGCCAGCGAGAATAGTTCAGAATCACAACGGCCTGGGAGTAGTGAAGACCCCGAACTGGGAAAACTGCGCTTACAGGAGTTAGCTGAAAATGCTCCCAACTTTGAAGTTGAAGTCCAACCGTCTGCCAGCGAGAATAGTTCAGAATCACAACAGCCTGGGAGTAGTGAAGACCCCGAACTGGGAAAACTGCGCTTACGGGAGTTACCCGTACCCCCTCCTCCCTCTAAACCTGCGGTTTACCTTTTAGGGGGAGTTGGCTATTTCAGAAGCAATAATATTTTGTCCGGAATTGACCCAATCGATGATGGTTTGCTCAGAGCAGGACTGACGCTTTTGGCAACTCCCGCTCTGGGGCCAAACACTAATTTGTTGGCTTCGGTGGGAGGAAATATCAATCGCTACGGTGAGTTATCGGTGTATGACTATGATGAATTGAATTTCAACTTGGGAATTCGGCAGAAGATTGGGAGTCGCACCTATGGCCAATTGGGTTGGAGTAATCGACAGTTATTTAGTCAGGATAGTGGCGATCGCTTTTTCAATGATCACGCCCTTTACCTAGAACTCGGACGACGAGACGTGTTAGCGAAGCGGCTCACGCTAGATACCTTCTATCAATTGCGCGTGAGTTTGGCTAACCCCAGCGATCGCTCTCAGATAATTAACTATGTAGGTGCATCCCTGGGGTACACCCCTATTCCCCCGCTCGAAGTGGCTCTCGATTATCAGTTCACCTTCGCTGACTTCACCCAACAAGAACGACAAGATCAATACCACCAAATGCTTGCCCGGATGAGTTACACCCTGACTCCCAATAGCCGAGCTTACCTGTATGCAGGTCCCAGCTTTGGAGATTCTTCCCAACCGAACATTGATTTTGATGGCTTCGTTTTTGGGGCTGGGGTAAATTTCAATTTGACTTTATTTTGAAGTTAGCTGTTACCAATTTGTGACAAAATATTGATGGCTTCGCGGCAAAAGTACTTCAGCTTTTCCTGAACTTCCGGAACGGGTTCGCCCTCTCCCACAAATTGCCAATTTTGAATCGTCGAGCATCGCCACGCTTTGCCGCGATGGTCAAAACCGGCGGCTTCAATGCCAATGGCTCGTCGGCAGCCCATTATTGGGTCTTCGTACAGCCGAATTTGCACTAAGATGCTGCGGCATTGAAACTTTCGGCTCCAACCCGGTAAGTGGAAGCCGATATCAATCGAATCGGGATCGACGAGTTCTTGGGTATCCGGGTCATTTTGCCAGGGTTTCAAGTCAGCTCTGGCATCGGGAAACTCTGACTTAAACAAATTGACGATCGCGGCGATTTTAGTCGTAAATTCTAAGCTTCTGGCTTGTTCAACGGCATTCATGCCCATTCTCCTCAAGTTAACGGCTATTCCAAGAATGCTTAATTATTAAGACAATTTAAGTCAACTAAGCTCCATTCTTGAGCAAGATTTTGGATATGTTATGATTCCTTGACAATTCAGCCCCACAGGAGTGGAGCTTGCTCTGACGTCCCACTGGAGGGTAAGCTCAAACCACAATCGACGGTGTAGGAAAGCCAAGTGTCTATAAGTGAACAATCAATCGAAGTCGGTTCGCTGAAGTGGTTCTATCGGGAAGCGAACCCCATTGGCAGAAGTGAAGCATTACCCGTGCTACTGCTTCATGGGTTGCCCTCCCACAGTTATTGCTGGACATCGCTGATGCCCGATTTAGCAGAAAAAGGGTTGAGAGCGATCGCACCTGACTGGATTGGTTCGGGTTTATCTGCAAAACCTGACAAGCGAGACTTTGCTTATACCCCCGATGCCTTTATTAATGCCTTGAGAGAGTTTCTCAAAGCGCTGGAAATTGAGCGATTTCATTTGGTGGTTCAAGGATTTCTCGCCTCCGTTGGCCTTCAGTACGCCCTACGTTACCCTGAACAAATTGAACGCCTAGCGATTCTCAATACACCCTTGTCATCTGATGCCAAGTTGCCCTGGGCAATGCAACAGTGGGGATTTCCCTTTGTGGGAGATATGTTAACCCAAGACCCGTTATTAGTTGACCGAACCTTGGAGGGGGGGAGTCGTTACCGAATTTCAGACAAGGATTTAGACATTTATCGTAAACCCTTCCTCAAGAGTTCTGATCCGGGGCGGAGTCTGGTGGCAACGATTAAAAATATTCAATGGAAGTCATCCATGGCAGAAATTGAATCCGGATTTGGCAACTGGAAACAACCCACTCTAATTGTTTGGGGCATGAAAGACCCCTGGCTTCCCTTTGAGCTTGCACAACAGTTTGCTAAGGGTATTAAGAATGTGGAACTTGTTCAGCTTGAGGAAAGTGGGCATTATCCTCAAGACCATTGGTCGGAAAAAATTAGTGAATCCCTGCTGCTTTTTTTAAGACGCCAAGCGTTGTGAGGTTAGGTTGGGTGCGTTATAGCAAAAGGCAGAGGGCTTTTATGCAGAAGGGATGCATATTGACGGATCTTGGTATCACCCTTTGGCGAGAGTCAAGAGTTGCCTTGGCGACTGCTATACAAACAGAGCTAACGCGCCCAATCATCTTTTCGCTCATCTTTAGCTGGGAAGTATTAAATGCGTTATTGAGATTGCCATTTAGAATAAGCCACAATTTGCAGCATAAAAAATACAGCAGCCGCTACTAAATATACCTTATACACTTGCGACGAATGCCCCGTGCGCTTCAATCCCTGACTGAGTCCTAAACTTCCACCGAAAAAACAACCTAACAATAACCAACCGATGGCTGGGTTTTTAATCCCTATGATTGTAAAAACATTAGCCAGGGAATCAATTAACAATATAAAAGTTGTTCCAATTGCTGCAAAAATATTGACTATCCAGAAAGCAATAGTCCCAATTGACCAAATGAATAAAATGAGTAATAGAGTTAAAAGCCCACATCCATCGCCTCTATTATTGGCCTGGTTCATGATACACACTATTAATCAGAAAAATACCATAGAAATGAGATAAATTTCATTTCATTGAATTATCGACGCCAACGCATGGCGACAATAACAAATCCCATAAGAAACCCTACGATAAATGTACCCACTCCCCCCGACACCCACTGGACGGGTTGAATAACATCCAACAGATTTTCTGGGGGAATTCGGATAAAAGGAAATTGCATGACTTCGGGGGGATAATGCAAAACCCAATCATTGAACGTTTCTGATGTATCCCCCAAAAAAGTCCGGATTAGCCATAAAATCCCGCCCGTAACCAGACTTGTGCCAGTCGTCCATCCGATAATTGCACGAGTCCCTGATGGTATGGATGTAACAGAACGCTGGGGAAATTTGGAAGAAGAAACTTTTTTCGGTGGTGTAAAAAAGGGTGGCAATCCAACCGAAGACTGAGCAAATTTAGAGGAGGAAATTTTTTTCGGTCGTGTAATAACGGGTGCAGCGGTGACACCTGGATGGGTATAAGTAGCCGGAGAAACTGGCGGCGGGGGTAATGTACGCGGTAGCGTTGAGTGTGGCTGGATTTTAGGAATTGGGGGTGCAAATATATCAAGACCTTTATGAAGTTTGCGATCGCACCAGTAGCACTTGCCATAAATTGTGCTGTAGTAGTGGCTGTCTAGCTTTCCACAAACGGTTAAGTGTTCGACAGCGACGGAGAGTGCCTTACGCCATTCCCTAGCGGTTGGACGTAAAGACGGGTTGGTATGTCCTTCATTAAAACATCGAAGAAAACATCGTTGAATTTCTGGATGAACAATCTCTAAGGGAATTGTAAATGGCCCTGGTTCGATTAAACTGTTGGAGGCATAAGGCCAAAACCCGCGACGGAGTAATTCAGTGGGGTCTGGTGAGTCTCCCGTTCCGATCCATTTTCCTTTAAACGGTTTATCGCCAAATAGCAACAGATGAATAATGACGGCTAACCGAAAAGAGTCATGAATTTCGGTTTGATTCGTAGTCCGAAAATCCTTACCTAATAATTCAACGGGTGTAAAGCCTTCTGAACCCACTAAGCAGCGATAAACTTGACTCTTGTGAGGATGATACACCTGAAAAGAATCTGTATCGATAATAGAAGGCAAAGCTCGGTTATTCACTAAAATATTTTGCGGCTTAATATCACCTAAAACATAGCCCTCTGCATGAATGGCTTCGATAATAGAGGCAATATTGAGCGCTGTAATATGAAGGAATTTCCAATCCACTTCCAACTTAAGCTGTTGGCGGCGTTTTGAGCTATAAACATCCAGCAGTTCCTTTGCTCCTGCGATCGCAGGCATTAAGAAACCTAAAATAGTACCATTGCGATCTTTGAGCAATTCCTCAGGCCAAGCCAAAGAAACATGATTGAGATGAGCATTTGGATCTTTGGGGGGATGCGCCACCATCACCTTGAGTTTTTCAACTCGCTCATCTTCAAAGGAGTGATAAAGTTTGCCTAGATAGCCACTGCGCTCGGTTTGCCAAACGGCTCCCTCACCACTGCTAGCAATCTGCTTCGTTAGGCAAATGGGTTTACCCGTACTGACGCAGGTGAGGATTCTCATAATTCAATCAAACGTCAAAAATTAAAAATGGACATCGTAGTTTAATTTTGAGCGTAGAGGCACAACAACAACGTTTTATCGTCGTCTGTTCGAGCATTTAGTCGTTCAGAGTTTAGGAAAGTCTTAATGTATTCATCCTCTTGTTCGGGATGAAGAGTTTCCCACAGATACTCTTCTAACGGTTTAAAAAAAGGCAAGAAAGGAGTCCAATCACTCATGCGAATGGCGACCCTCTCTAGTCCATCGGTTGCGGCACAGATAAACTTATGTTGGCCTAAGAGGACATCAACTTGCATCTCATCTAAAGCATGGGTTGATGTTACGAAGGTAGTTTGATTAACAAATTCACCCTTGTCCGGCTGGAAAAGTAATTGGTATGCTTCGCCCTGTAAACCAACCACGATAAATCCATCCCCAATTTGCATAGCCGCCAGCCAATCAGGAGTCGCCACAACTACTAAAAGTGTACAAGCTAAGTCAGCGATCGCATAATTTTCATGGATGGCTTTTTCTTCTAATGTCGCGACGACCTCTACCACAATTTTAGAAAAGAGTTTTCTCGCTTCCTGCTCATTGAGAGGATTGGAAATATTTTCCTTGGGTTGGGGAGAGTTCGCAATCTCCCTAACAATTGTCATCACCGTTTCTACAGCTAATTTAGCGCCAACATCCGCATATTTAGCGCTACCAGCCCCATCCGCAACGGCTCCAACTATTACATTATGATTCAGAATGCAATAATTACCGTAATCTTGGCAGGGTTGCTGCTGTTTTTGATGACGAGTTCCTACAGAGGAACGAACAACGGCTCTCCAAGCCATGCCAACTCCTCTAGACTCTAAGTGTTAATTTGACCCCAGCCTACGGGGGGAAGCGGTACTGCCTCCCCAATTTTGCCACTAGAAACCCGCTTCATTGAAGTACTTAACCAGACAAATAAAGAACTAAAATCCAGACCCTTCAAGGTTACGGGTGGACGTTCAGGCGGAGTAATTTGTTGGAGAGTATTGAGATCTGCACCCTCAACAGCCACCGCAAAAAACGAGAATTTTCCCTGACTCTCTCCCTCCCGCACCCGTTGTGCGGCACGCTGCCAACTATCCGTCGGTGCCCCATCGGTAATTAAAAATACCCAAGGGCGATAATACTGAATGCCGTTTTCTTTGTAAGTCGCCTTACGAGTTTCCAGCAAATCTAACGCATAGTCAATTGCTTGACCCATGGGAGTCACACCATCGGCAGTTAACGGGGGGGGGATGAAAGAGTCAACCGTCACAAAATCTTGAAGTAACTTCACCGGCCCAAAGCTGACAATCGCCACCTCTGCACTCAGGGAAGCTTGTGTGTCTTTGAGTAAATCTTCCTTAAAAAGACCCATGCCTCGATTCAATTCTTGGATGGGTTGACCTGCCATGGAAGCAGAGGTATCGAGGAGGAGAATTACAGGGCAGCGATTTTCTGGGTTTTCGGCAAATTCCGGTAATCCTACGGGCATCTAACGCTCCTAGAAATTCTTGATTGAATCAACTACTTTCTAATCTAAGGTGGCGAATGCCCTTCGTACTACTCGACTACTATATTTGAACACAACTTTGTATTAGTCCCATTTCCTTACCCCCCAACATGAATGGCAGGACGACGTTCCGGCTTCTTTTCCGCCTTACGCAGTACTTCGCGGGTAACCACAGCAATATCACCCTCACCAAATAAGATAAAGCGGAGTAAGTATTGGATGGGGTTGCCTTCTACCCAGCCAAAATAAGCATGGGGAATCTTACCCGTCTGGTCTCGGATATACAGAAGTAAGGCCGCGATCGCATTCGGTACCGCTGCACTCTCGGCACGTAGAATATGATACCCCTCCACATCCACGCCTTTGACTCGGATGATGCCTGCAAACTCCGAAGCATCAGCCACCTGAATCTCTAGAAAGAGAATGGGGTCGGTCGGTGGAATATGATGGTCTTCCCGCACCTGTTGCTCTTTTAAAACATACTCTCGCACATGGCCTGTATTTCTGCGATTAGCAATCAGTCGTACCGTGCCCTGGCTCTCTTGAGCAATGAATTCACGAGCCGTTTCATCAATTTCGATCCGCTCAACTCGAAGTTCAGTAGACCGCCACACGCGTGAAATCAGCGAGGTGATAATAATGGTACCAATAAAGAACGTAGCGATCCGAATCCCTTCGGGTCTCTCAATGATATTGACAATAGTGGTGTAGATAAACAACAGCGTGATGATTGCAAAGGTGATCGTTCCTGCCTTAGATCTCTGGCGGTGGGCTGATAGAGTCACAGCAATTGCAGCGGAAGACATGAGCACAAGTACGCCCGTTGCGTAAGCCCCACCCTGAGCTTCCACATTAGCCTTGAAGATAATTGTGACAACAAAGGCAATTACTGTATAAACTAATACCAAAGGTCGCGTGGCTCGTGCCCAATTCGGTGCCATCCCGTAACGCGGCAGGTAGCGAGGCACGATATTGAGCAGTCCTGCCATGGCTGACGCGCCTGCAAACCACAGAATACTGATGGTGCTTAGGTCGTAAAGAGTGCCAAAGCCATTGCCGAGATACTGATGAGCCAGATAGGCAAGGGCACGTCCATTGGCTTTACCCCCGGTTTGAAATTCTGCGGCTGGAATCAGCAGTATAGTGACTAAGCTACTGGTGAGCAAAAAGAAGCTCATGATCACAGCCGCAGTAGCCAGCAGGTTGTGTGTATTGCGAATACGCCCCCTAGGCTGTTCATGGGTATCGCTGCTGCTGCCCCGCACGAGGGGCATAACTGCCACGCCAGTTTCAAAACCTGACAATCCCAATGCCAGCTTTGGGAATAGAAGGGCGGCTGCACCAATCATCAGCAAAGGGTTACTCTGTTGTGCGAAAAGTGCACTCTGCCAGTCAGCGATCGCAGATGGGTGATTCAAGATTTGAGAGAAACCGACACCAATAACAACGAGGTTTAACAGTAGATAGACTCCAACCAAAAAGACTGCAATACCGATCGCTTCTCGGAAACCTCTCAGGAAAACTGCCCCGAGCAAAGCTATCAGCACCAGGGTAATCGCGATCGCCTGATGGTGAAAGAAACTTGGTACGAGCGGATTTTCGACGATATGAGCAGTAGCATCAGCCGCCGAGAGGGTCATCGTGATAATAAAGTCGGTTGCCACAAATCCGAGTAGGCAAAGTACAAATAATTTACCTTGCCACCAAGGGAGCAAATGTTCGAGCATGGCAATAGACCCTTCACCCTGAGGACTTTGGGCAGCAACACGTCGGTAGATCGGCAATGCTCCAAACAGCGTCAGCAGAACCAAAATCAGGGTGGCAATCGGTGAAAGAGCACCTGCTGCCAAGGCGGCAATACCCGGTTGATAGCCCAGGGTAGAGAAATAATCTACACCCGTCAGGCACATAACCTGCCACCAAGAATGGGTGTGGTGATGCTGTGCCGGCTCACTTCGGTCTTCTTGTTCAAGAAACCAACGAATTAAATTTCTGTTGAGCCGTCTTCTTGAAAGAGATTTAGCCATCAAACACTACTCCTTTGGTATAGATGCCCTTTCGCACTGTCATCTGTTGCGTTCATCAGTTCTTTTTAAAGACTCTCCTTTTGGAGAACTGATAACGCACCAGCTTGAAGAAGAATTAAAGATTCAAAATTTTAAGATAAACAGTTAGGGTGGGCAATGCCCACCCTACCCGAAGAGAAGTTATCTTTAGATGTTTACTAAGGATCGACCCAACGACCATCCGCTTTGATTAAATTAATCAACTCCTCAACGCCTTGCTCTTCGGGCACTTTTTTAATCTCTTCCCGACCCCGATAAAGAGAGATATAACCTGCTTGCTTGCCCACATAACCATAGTCTGCATCTGCCATTTCACCGGGGCCATTCACAATGCAACCCATAACAGCAATATCTAAACCTGTTAAATGTTTGGTGGCTTCTCGGACTTTGTGCAATACCTCTTCTAAGTTAAACAAGGTACGACCACAAGACGGACAGGCGACGTATTCTACCATCGTCTTCCGTAGTCCCAAGGCTTGCAGAATGCTGTAACAAACGGGAATTTCTTTTTCAGGCGCTTCGGTGAGAGAGACGCGAATCGTATCGCCAATGCCATCCGCTAGCAGTGGCGCAAGACCGGCCGTAGACTTAATCCGCCCATACTCGCCATCCCCTGCTTCGGTGACACCCAGATGCAAGGGGTAATCCATCCCCAGTTCATCCATCCGCTTCACCATGAGGCGATAAGCGGCTACCATCACCGGTGCTCGTGAGGCTTTCAAAGAAATAACAATGTTGCGGAAGTCCAGAGATTCGCAGATGCGGATAAATTCCAGGGCAGATTCCACCATCCCTTCTGGCGTATCGCCATAGGTAAACAGCATCCGTTCAGCCAGGGAACCGTGATTTACCCCAATCCGCAACGCTTTACCCTGATCGCGTAGGGAAATAACCAGAGGTTCTAGGGTTTCGCGGATTTTTTCGCCAATTTCCTCAAATTCAGCTTGAGTGTACTCGTTTCGGTCAGCTTTTGGCTTCTCAAAGACATACAATCCTGGATTAATCCGCACCTTATCCACATGCTTCGCTACTTCCAGGGCAATTTTCAGGCCATTATGGTGAACATCCGCAACTAGGGGTACATCTTGGTAAGTTTGGATGAGTTTTTGCTTAATTTCTGCCAAGGCTTTGGCATGAGCCATACTGGGCACGGTGACGCGGACAATCTCGCAACCAATCTCATGCAAGCGGCGAATCGCGGCAACGGAACCTTCTACATCTAAGGTATCTTCATTAATCATTGACTGCACGACCACAGGAAAGCCACCGCCAATCGTGACGTTGCCCACCTTAACCGGACGGGTTTTGCGCCGATGAATGGTGGTGTCAAATTCGGGGGCTTTAGGTGCAGTTTGAGGCGTCGAAAGAGTTTGCATAAACTATTAGATGATTGGGAGTAGCGAGAATATCAGGTATTTCTCTCTATTCTCTTCTCAGAGTGCCACAGTTGTGATCGTTTGGGATTAGGGATAAATAAAGGTGCGATGCCTCCCGGCTCAATCTACTACCACAACCCATAAGCCAGGGGAAAACTATAGGAGATGAAACAGTCACACAACGAAGCTGTGGCTCAAAATTTATACATTGCTCCCTCACCCCATGTCCCCACAGAGTTTACAAGACATTAACCTATCTAAAGGATGATTGACACTGTAGCCCTCGAACCGCTCAAATCTATCTAAGGGGTATTTGATACTTTTTAAAGCGGATATATAAATCTCGGAGCATTTGCATACCTGTAGCGATCGCTCAACAGCTATCAGGACAAATGGCATCCGCTCCCCACTACCAATCAACCAAAAACAAGATGGTAACAGCGACACACTCCCAAGTTCAGCATTATGGCGTTGCTGTATTAGCCGTTGGCACAGCAGTGCTGCTGATGCTGTTGCTCAACTCTTGGGTCGCCATGTCGCAGTCTCCTTTCTTGATATTTTTTGGCGCAGTCATGGTGAGCGCCTGGTATGGCGGCATGGGAACAGGACTGTTTGCCACCTTCTTATCGGCTCTGCTGAGTACTTATTTATTCATTGCTCCACTCCATTGGGTCGCTCTCGATCTGAGCGACAGCCTGCGGTTAAGTTTGTTTGTACTCGAAGGGATACTCATCAGTGCCCTATGTGAGGCATTACGCACGACCAATCGGCAGCTTGAGGTAAGCGTGCGGAACCTGCGGGAGAGTGAGGGGCGGTATCGCCGCCTCATCGATACCGCCTACGAAGGCATTTGGACAGTGGATACTCAAGGACGGATAAATTACGTCAACCAGCGCATGGCTCAGATGCTGGGCTATAGCATCCAGGAAATACTGGGGCGTCTCGTTTCGGACTTTATGGATGAGGGAGCGCACGGCGAAGCCAAGCAGAACTGGGAACAACGCAAGCAGGAGGCAAAAGAGCAGTACGACTTTCGGTTTCGTCGCCAAAATGGGTCATTTGTATGGACAATTGTCTCAACGAGTCCCATCTTGAGCGAGACAGGGGAGTTTCAAGGTGCGATCGCAATGATGACCGATGTGAGCGCT
>JAMPKV010000048.1 GCA_039962225.1 Microcoleus sp. AS-A8 | reverse complement strand
GTTAAACATCACGCGCACCACTAGCTAATGACGCTATGAACTGGGAAAAACTATAATCTAGGCTTATCCCTGACTCTCCGCTCTAGATTCTACATTAGACTGCAACTTGGTATGACTGAGAATCCCGTTTATGGATACCCCCAACTGCGCGTGCAGCATCCACCCCTTTTTCCAGGTAATTAACGGGCATCAAGTCGTTGAAAGCAAGAATCCGCTCTAAAGTATTCAGACCTTGCGATTCTGCTACCGCTAAACGAATTTTTACTCGCTCCGTTGGCTCGTTATCGATCGGCTTTCTGTGGTCAATCTGCTCGCTGAGTTCTTCGGGATCGAATCTTGCTGGTATAGTCCTCGTTTTCATCCCCATACTTGAAGCTGAACTCAACTGCGACTGGCTGCTTTTCGTCACCATTGTCGTCGTACCAAACAATCAAAGCACATTCAGAATCTAGCCTTGGTTCCTTTTTAATTTGGAACTTTGCTCCTTTAATGACTAATTCACGGGCAGTAATTCCTACCGCTTTTATTTCCTTTTTTTTAGTAAATTCAATTAGTTTTTCTTGCAGATCTGGATATAAAACTTTCGCATCTTGTAGTTTACTGAAGCTCTCATCAAAGGAGATTTTTTGTGTAGTAGAAAAGCTGTATAGGATTGAAAATGGAGATTTAGTATCTGCTTTAATATCCTCTTAAAACTTGGTTCTTCCTCTATCCGCCTCGCCAGCCTGCATATTACGGTCTTGAGAAATGTAACGATCGGGATGACGAAATTTTAGTGTAATCTCCTTTTTGTCTTTGCCAATCTCGTATCTCTCCCGCAATATATAGTGGTTGCTATACAGGAGATTTTCATCAGTCTCATAGAATTTAATGATTCGCTGGTCTGCAATTTCTTGCAAATCACCCTCTACATCAAGAACAATATTATTAATAGCTTGATTAAATCCATGCCAAAATGCACTTGCAACTCTCAATACCTGCTGCTCATCACCAGTAAACAACTCCTTGCGGAGCATAAGCTTATATTCACGAGAGATGACTTTCATTAGTCCTCATTCGTATAGGATTGCTTTATCTACATCTGTCCTCCAATAGAATCCGGAGAGCCTTCATACAAGCTTCACAATTAGTAAAGAAACAGGCATTTAAGGAAGTGCGGTCAAAAAAAGATGCGGAGAGTAATGAGTAGAACCGTGTAAGCAACGATCGCTTGTTGGCAGGAGAATGAAGCAGAACTAGAAAAGGGACAGACAAGATGGCGTGAGGTGTGATCGCTCCCTTCACCAGCCTCTAAAATTAGTTCTACTCCCCCTCATCTGACGAATCCTGCCGATCCAGCGCTGGGTCAAACGCGATCGCGGTGGCGGTGGTACTGGTTACGACTGGTTCTCTCATAAGCGCGATCTGCGCTAGCTCTTTGAGAGCCGCTCCGAAGAGAGCAGCAGCGCTTCGCGATCGCATTGGTGTAATGTCCAACCTTATGTATAAGTTTCCTGCACAGAAAACGTGTCTAACGGTTGTGCGACTCGTTTCTAGGTAAATCCATAAACTAGAGTCCTTACGTCGCCTGGGTTTTGACCCTAAATAAAGTAAGGATAACTGTAGAGGGATGGGGGTGTAAGCCCTCCCCATCTGGGATGCGGTACATGGGTACCTTTACATTAACGCTCATAACATCACCCTACCGGCTACCAACTTAAGGCGGGACAAGATGGTAGAAAAAAGCAGAGAAGGGATGAGGGCATTAGTTCGCGAGTTGTCCTCGCGAACTAAGAAAACAAACAGACTCTAGAAATTAAGATATCGTCATGCCATTGAAGGCTGGAAACCAGTACTAGCATTCCTCTACATCAGGTAGAACCAGAAATGGGGAATCCGTTCATACACTGAAAAGATTTTTTGGCTAACTAAGGTGAAATTAAGAGGGGACAGTCGGTAAACCAACTGTTGTTTCCAGAGATTTTTTTCTTGGCTTTCTCGGTGAGGGCAGTTTTCCCATTTGAGAGACAACCCATTGGAATAGATCGGGAAATGTTTTTCCAAATAAACGCTCGGCTTCTGTTGTGCCATCACAACGCTTGATGTGAAAATTATGGATAAGTGTCATGACTTTTAGTCGTCTTGAGGATAAGCCACGACGATTGTGATAAACCTGAGACAAATAACCGTTGCGACCTTCCACAGGAGAAGAACTGCGTTGGAATTTACTTACCATCCAACTCGCCCAATTTAACCATTGTTGTAAATTAGTATGACTGATGGTTGCTGTAGCTGGATGATACATCAAAGCATCCCATGCCTGTTGATAAGCAAGCTGATAGGTTCTTTTAAGAGTTTCAGTTTTAGTTCGTCGCACCTGTTGTTGCCAGTAAACAGCAGGCAGTAACTGCTTTTTAACCCAATCTAAACGAGAAGATTAAAGTTGGTATGACTCTAAACAACCATCAATCCATGACCACCAAATATCTACCACGGCGGCTAGCTCTTGAACTTGACGTGCGAACTTATTAATACTATCGCGCTGGTCTTTCAAGCGGTGAGCTTGCTTTAAAGCTTTAAGCTGATCAATCTCTCTCAACAGAAGGGTTTTAACCTGACTCTTGTAGAACTTGTTGAGCAGAAAGCTGCCAAGTCAAATACTGTCGATTTTCTGTTAACTCCTCAACTAAAATATAGCCGGAAGGTAAATCCAGCATCACTAGAACAACTTGGTCGAAAAACTTTTCATCGGCTGCTGCACAAAGCTCTACTTCCCGACCGTCTTGTTTCAATTGACATTGAACATGTAGTTGATACTCTAGAATTTTCTCTTCCATGCGGGTTCTTAACTGACGTAAGGCACTGGGAGATACGCCAATATGTTGTTGCAGACGCAACAGATGGAAAAATTTCGATAATCTCTCACAACCAATGCCCCCTTCAAGGGCAAAGACAAATAACGCCGCAAATACTAACAAACGCAGCCATTGTTGTCCGGCTTGTGTTTCCCACAATTGAGATTCAGGATATTGATTTCTTCTTTGGAGTCGATGATACAGTCGATGGACACTACTTTTGGATAATTTGGTAGCAGCTGCAAGACTACGGAATGATTGTTTACCAACTTTATAGCCTGCTTGAAAAACGGCTTGACAACGTTGTCTGAGGTTCATTAACAGCGGGAGTCACGGCATTGTTCGCGATAATCTATCGCGAACAATGCGAAAATTTTATTCAGTTCTCTTGAATTCTTCAACCATGCCACCTCAAACCAAAACCAATAAGGAACACGACACCCTTGCAAGAGCTGAGCGATTAACGGCGGTGATCACCGCTCTGGAAGCCCGCAAGAGCCAAATTGAGTCGGAGGGTAAAGTTGCCCCATCAGGATGTTATGTGGCTCGTTACCAAGCGCGAGGGCAACGCCAAACTTACTGGTACTACAAGTTACAAGCCAAAACGCCAATTTTCCCCAAAGCATCAGACCGCCATAACTGTTCTCGCTACAAACATCTTGGTTCTGCGGGAAGTGCAGCTCATGTTGATGGGGTTCTCCAGGTCGTCAGAAGAGTTCAAATTGATGAATTAACCAAAGCCATTGACTGTCTCAAGCAAAGTTGGTCGGATTTATATTCAGAAACCAAAAATCATAAAAACCAGCATAAGAGTCAAAATTAGGGGTAGACAATTGGTTAGGTGAGCTTGTTCGCGCTGATTTATCGCGAACAAGCTCACCTAACCTCATTAGTTTTGTCCCGCCTTAAGTTGGTAGCCCCCTACCTTATGAGTCAATCGCAACAAGTGGGGGATAATTCGCATTAAGGGGGAGATTTACGCCCCTAGTACGCCATAATTTTCCGGTATGAGCCCAAGTAACGTTATACGGTTGTTTTAGCCGCTAACCTACTACCAGTTGTGAGAGTTATCGGTATTAGAGAAAGGTTTTGGATAGTTAATTTATAAGGATTGCTCATGTCCCCTTGGCTTAACTTGGCTCTAGCCAATATGGGACAGTCAGAATATCTTAAGAATAATTTGTATTATCACATTGCTAGAGTATAACAATAAGTGTGTCAAAACTTAAGGCAAGAAGACTTTAGGGATACAGATAAAATGACGGTTTTTGGTACACCCGCCAGGGGTTGAAAGACACGTTGAAGGTATGTTTGGTCAGGTAGCATCAATCGGTCGTTTTTGGCACAAACCGACTTCGCCTCTCAGGGCGATCGCCTGCTCATCCTTCATCAACAATTCATAAATAGGGAGCTGATACCCCTCATGCTAAGCGTAATAATAAGGTCAGTCAGTAGATGTACCCTGATGATCGAGAGAACTGCAAACGTGACTCTCTTCTTTATTTTTGAGGCAAAGCCGAGTTTCGTGTAATGGATAAGTATTTATTCTCAAGAAAACCCGGAGATTGGGAAAGAAAGCTCACGCAGCTTTGCTTTAGTGATCATTTTTTAGAGTTTTGTTCGATGGCTTGTGATAATGATTACAGGGATGGAATGAATCGCTAGGCTAGGTTTGGCAATGGTAAAGCTAATGGGGGGAAGTAGCGAAGCTGTCACCAGCCGCCCCGCAACGGCTGTAATCCTTATTATCAGTAGAACGATAAACTTTGCCGCTCTGGCAAGCTTATGCTTTCATCTTGATGCGGCAATATTATCGTTCCACTGACACTCAACCTATCTACTTAAAATCTAGAAGACGTACTAGAGCGTGTGACGAACTCTTTCATTCCTAAAAGAGGAATGATTATCAACGGAATGAAGTGATTTCTCAGGCAGTGAAAAGACTCCACAGCAGACACTTCTGAATTGATTGCTCAAACTATAGAGATAAAAATATGTCGGTTCAGAATCAATTTAGTAAGACGTTTCATGCGTTAATCGCTAAGCACGAAGCTTTTTGGGTAGAGAAGCTGGCGACGTTACAGCCCATCACGGTTCCCTATGCAGAGCGGACGGCATCACACTTGGAACAGAAGCAGTACACGAGTGTAAAGATGCCCATACCGCATGAGGTCACAACCTTCCTGGAGGAGCGCCAGCCCGAATGGAATCAAGGCGACTTTCTGTTTGCTGCATTTGCCACTTATCTGATCCGTATTGGAGGAACAGGATGTTTTGATATCGGATTTAGAGATGTTGAGCTGCAACGGGAGCTGATAGGACTGGAAGACTTTTTCGCCTCAATTGTTCCTTGTCGTGTAGATATAGACTACGAGCAAAGTTTTGAGGAAGTTTTTGAAGCTTTTAGGAAGCAGGTGGAGTTGACCAAACTTCACAAGACTTATGCGCGTGATGTCGTAGCTAGGTATCCGGCTCTTAGTTCATTGCCTGAGCTGAGTCGTGAGCCGATGTTTCCGGTGGTCGTAGAACGGGTAGAAAAACTAGACGACCACCAAGCTGGGTCTGGTAATGAGTTGACCCTGGTCATTCCGTCAGATGGGAAAGAATGCTGTTGGCTCTATAACACCGAGGCATTGGATGGTGACAGCATTGCCAGGATGTTGGATCAGTTTGCTAGTTTTTTGCAAGGTATTGTAACTGACCCCAAAGGGCCCGTTGCCGATTTGCCTCTGTTATCTGAGCTGGAGCGTCACAAAATTCTGGTGGAGTGGAATGATACTCAGGCAGATTACTCCAAGGATAAGTGTATCCATCAGTTATTTGAGGCTCAGGTGGAGCGGACACCTGATGCCCGGTCGGTAGTTTATGAAGACAAACAGTTGAGCTATCGGGAACTGAATGCAAGAGCAAATCAGCTAGCGCACTACCTGCAAAAACTGGGGGTGGGACCGGAAGTTTTAGTGGGGATTTTTGTCGAGCGATCGCTTGAGATGATGGTGGGACTTCTGGGTATTCTCAAAGCGGGTGGAGCCTACGTGCCTCTAGATCCTGCGTATCCCAAAGAACGTCTAGCGTTCATGCTGTCAGACTCACAGGTGTCGGTGCTATTGACCCAAGAGAAGTTGCTAGCTGGATTGCCTGAGCAGGGTGCGGAGGCGATCTGCTTGGATACAGGTTGGCGGGTAATTTCTCAGGAGAGTGAAGAGAATCTCAACAGCGGGGTGAATCCCGCCAACTTGGCTTATATAATTTACACCTCTGGGTCAACCGGGAAACCAAAGGGAACGATGATTGTCCACCAAGGACTGGTCAATTATCTGAGCTGGTGCATAAAAGCGTATGCAGTCGCGGATGGGGTTGGTTCTCCGGTTCATTCTTCGATTGGGTTCGACGCGACCATTACCAGCTTATTCTCTCCCCTATTGGTGGGACAGAGGGTAGTTTTCCTCCCAGAGAAGCAGGAGATAGAGGCTCTTAGTGCCGTCTTGTGTTCTCAAAGTAATTTTAGCCTCGTCAAAATCACCCCAGCCCATCTGGCACTACTCAGTGAGTTATTACCCAGTAAGCAGGCTGCGGGTCAGACAAGAGCCTTAATTATCGGTGGCGAGGCTCTGTCGAAAAAGAGCATTTCATTCTGGCAGACTCACGCACCTGAAACTAGACTAGTCAACGAATACGGTCCAACAGAAACGGTTGTTGGATGCTGTATCTATGAGGTTCCGACTCAGACCTCCCTATCAGGTCTGGTTCCAATTGGTCGTCCTATTGCCAATACTCAGCTTTATATATTGGATCGGTCTCTCCAACCCGTCCCCATCGGGGTCGCGGGTGAACTGCACATTGGTGGCGATGGCTTAGCGCGGGGTTATCTCAACCGGACGGAGTTGACAACCCAGAAGTTCATCCCTAACCCCTTTAGTGACGACCCCGCAGCACGTCTGTACAAAACTGGAGACTTAGCCCGCTATTTACCGGACGGTAACATCGAGTTTCTCGGTCGCATCGATAATCAGGTAAAAATTCGTGGCTTCCGCATCGAGCTGGGCGAGATTGAGGCAGTGCTGAGGCAAAACAGGGCTGTCCAGGATGCCGTAGTTATAGACCAGGAGTACGACCCTGGTGACAAGCGCCTAGTAGCCTATGTGGTTCCCAGCCAGGAGCAAGTCCTGCAAACCAGTGAACTGCGTCGCTACCTAAAGCAGAAACTGCCCGACCACATGGTGCCCTCGGCATTTGTGCTGCTTGAAGCGCTGCCGCTGACACCCAACGGTAAGGTGGAGCGCCGCGCTCTGCCAGTGCCGGACGCCACCAGAGCCGCTCTGGAAGAAGATTTTGTGGCTCCTCGCACGCCTGTTGAAAAAGTGCTGGCAGAAATCTGGGCTGAAGTGCTGGGCGTTGAGCGAGTTGGCATCCACGACAAGTTCTTGGAATTGGGCGGACATTCCTTACTCGCTATCAGGATTGTAAGTCGATTGCGTGACACCTTAAAGGTGGAGTTACCTATAAGTAGCCTGTTTGCATCTCCAACTGTAGCCGAACTAGCCCAGCGCATTGAGGCAGGTGATCAGGAAAAGCCTTTCTTGCAAGCTCCCCCCATCCGACCCGTTTCCAGGAACCAAAACTTGCCTCTCTCGTGGAACCAGCAGCGACTGTGGTTCCTTGCACAATTAGAACCCAATAGTCCTGTTTATAATGAACCCTTCACCATTCGCTTTCCGGGTGCTATAGACGTAGATGCACTCTCAAAAGCCCTCAACGAAATCATCAAACGTCACGAAAGCCTGCGCGAGCGCTTCATCACGATCGATGGCCAACCCGTTCAGGTGATCGATCCACCCTCTAGTTTCAACCTAGCCGTAGTGGATCTCCGACAATTACCACAAGACCAACGGGAAGCCGAAGCTTTGCGGTTGGCAACTAGGGAGTCTAAGCAGCTCTTTGACCTAACTTCTGGGCCACTGCTGCGAGCTACGTTGATACAACTAGCTTCGGAGGACTACAGGTTATTCATGACCGTTCACCACATCGTCATTGATGGTGTTTCAATCTACAGCGTGTTTGTTCCAGAACTCGCAGCACTCTACGAAGCTTTCTCTACCAACAAACCCAGCCTACGGCACGCTACGCTAACGCCACTTGCAGAACTGCCCATACAATACGCTGACTTTACCCTCTGGCAACGACAATGGCTGGCTGGAGAGATTCTGGAAAGTCAATTAGACTACTGGAAACAGCAGCTAGGGGGCGACCTGCCTGTACTACAGCTGCCTTATGACCGTCCGCGACCCGCAGTTCAGACTTTCCGAGGTGCAAGGCAATGTCTGACACTATCCAAAGACCTGACCTCGTCGCTCAAAACTCTCTCACAACAAGAGGGAGTCACGCTATTCATGACGCTGCTGGCCGCGTTCAAAACATTGCTCTACCGCTACACGGAGCAGGAAGATATCGTGGTGGGCACGGTCAGCGCAGGTCGCAACAGACCGGAGATCGAAGGGCTAATCGGGTTTTTCCTCAACACCCTAGTGTTGCGTACTAATCTGTCGGGTTCCCCTAGTTTTCGACAGCTACTGGGACGAGTGCGGGAAATAACACTAGGGGCTTATGCCCATGAAGACTTGCCTTTTGAGAAGCTAATACAGACGCTCCAACCCGATCGCAATCTAAGCCATAACCCCCTGTTTCAAGTGGCGTTTGTTTTGGAACCTCCAATGCCATCTTTGAATTGTGGCTGGACTATGAGTCAGCTGGATATCCAAACCGATACGGCGAAGCTCGATCTGACCCTCGAACTAGACGAAAGACCGGAAGGGATTATTGGTCGTTTTGAATACAACACGGATTTGTTTGAGGGCAGCACTATCTCGCGGATGATTGACCACTTTCAGACTTTACTCGAAGGGATTGTTGCCGACCCGGACAAGCGCCTCTGGGAATTGCCCCTCTTGAGGGTAGCTGAACAGCAGCAACTAATGGCGTTGAATAACACAAAAGCGGATTATCCTTTGGAGGCGTGCATCCACCAGCTATTTGAGGCGCAGGTGGAGCGCACGCCCGATGCGGTTGCAGTAGTTTTTGAAAACGAGCAACTAACCTACCGAGAGATAAATCGCCGTGCCAATCAACTAGCACACCACCTGCAAAAATTGGGTGTGGAACCAGAAATGCTGGTCGGAATTTGTGTAGAGCGATCGCTAGAGATGGTTGTAGGACTCCTAGGCATTCTCAAGGCTGGTGGGGCTTATTTGCCGTTAGACCCATCGTATCCCCAGGAGCGTCTAGCCTTCATGCTGGAAGATGCCCAGGTGTCGGTGCTGTTAACCCAACAGAAGCTACTCGCAGGTCTTCCCGAGTACAAAGCGCACCGTTTCTGCTTGGACACCGAGTGGGAAGTACTCGCCCAAGAAAGCGAGGAAAAACCCCTCAGCAGCGTAACGACCGATAACCTCGCCTACACAATCTACACATCGGGTTCTACAGGGAAACCCAAAGGAGTGTTGGTAACCCATCAAAACCTAGTCCACTCCACCAGTGCTCGTATTTCTTATTACAGCGAACCCGTTACCAGTTTTCTATTACTTTCGTCGTTTGCCTTTGACAGTTCGATCGCGGGCATCTTTTGGACATTGTGCCAGGGAGGCAGACTTGTACTACCACCAGCAAAGTTTCAACAAGATCTGTTACAGCTTACAAAGTTAATTGCTCAATATCATGTATCGCATTTATTGAGTCTTCCATCTCTCTATAACCTGATTTTGGAGCAAGCGGAACCACAACAGCTGACTTGTCTTCGTACTGTTATTGTGGCAGGCGAACCGTGTTCCAGAGAGTTGGTTGAACGCCATAGCAAGCTGCTGGCTCACACATCTTTGTTCAACGAATACGGTCCAACAGAAGGAACGGTCTGGAGCAGTGTATATCATTGTCAGTCTTCAGGGCTCAGAACCCAGGTTCCGATTGGTCGCCCTATTGCCAATATGCAGATTTATCTGCTGGACAAATATTTGAATCCTGTTCCTATTGGTGTACCGGGCGAGATTCACATCGGCGGCGCAGGCATCGCCAGAGGCTACCTCAACCGCCCGGAGTTAACCAACCAGAAGTTCATCCCCAACCCCTTTAGCGATGAACCTGGGCAACACCTTTACAAAACTGGCGACTTAGCCCGCTACCTAAGCGACGGCAACATTGAGTTTCTCGGTCGCCTCGACCATCAGGTAAAGATTCGCGGCTTCCGCATCGAACTGGGCGAACTTGAGTCAACACTCTTGCAACACCCTACCGTGCGAGAAATCGCAGTCATAGCCAGAGAAGACATCCCTGGCGACAAACGTCTAGTTGCGTACATCGTACCTAACCCAGAGCAGACACCCACTATCGATGAATTTCGCCGCTTCCTCAAGCAGAAACTGCCCGACTACATGGTGCCTGGAGCCTTTGTCCTGCTAGACGCCCTGCCCCTAACCCCTAACGGCAAAGTAGACCGCCGCGCTCTACCCGCCCCTGACCAGTCACGCCCTAACTTGGAAGCCACCTTTGTGGCTCCTCGTACCCCGATCGAGCAGCAGATAGCTGACATCTGGACTCAAGTCCTGAGACTGGAACGGCTCGGCATCCACGACAACTTCTTTGAATTGGGGGGACATTCCCTGTTGGCTACCCAAGTTATTTCTCGCTTGCGCCAAGCCTTCGGAGTGGAACTCCCCGTGCGTACCTTATTTGAAGCACCTACCGTGGCTGACTTAGGCGCTCGCCTTGAGACAGTTCGTTGGGCAGTGCAAGAGTTACAAGCTCATGAGAGCGACACAATGGGTGATTATGAAGAGGGAGAATTATGAAAACGATTGACGAGTTTTTGTCTGAGCTTCGCCATCTAGACGTGAAGCTATGGAACGAAGGCGATCGCTTGCGCTATAAAGCTCCCAAGGAAACACTGACACCCGCCCTGCTGCAAGAGCTAAAAGAGCGCAAAGCAGAAATCCTCGCATTTCTGCACAAGGCTAATGCTGCCACCAGTTCCAATCTTTCCCCCATATTGCCTGTCCCAAGGGACGGAAACCTCCCCCTCTCCTTTGCCCAGCAGCGTCTCTGGTTCCTCGCTCAATTGGAACCAGACAGTCCTGCCTATAACATACCTGCTGCCTTTCGCTTAACCGGTCTACTCAACGTAACCGCACTCTCGCAGAGTCTGAGTGAAATTGTCCGACGCCATGAAGTCCTCAGAACCACCTTTCTATCGGTGGATGGGCAACCCAAGCAAGTCATCTCCCTACAGACAGGTTTAACACTGCCAGTAATAGACCTGAGGGAACTTCCTCTAGACCAGGGGCTTTCTGAAGCTCAACGCCTTGCCACTGAGGAGGCTCAACAACCCTTCAACCTAGCTACTGGGCCATTGTTTCGCGTCAAACTTCTGCGCCTGGAAGAAGCGGAACATATGCTGCTCGTGACCATGCACCACATTGTTTACGACGGCTGGTCCTACGATATTTTCTTACGGGAACTGGCAGCGCTCTACGACGCCTTCTCCAGTGGCAAGCCCTCACCCCTCCCCGAACTACCCATCCAATATGCTGATTTTGCCCACTGGCAGCGCGAGTGGCTACAGGGTGAAGTCCTAGAGTCTCAGCGGGACTACTGGAAACAGCAGCTAAATGGCAACCTGCCCATACTACAACTGCCCATTGACTACCCGCGCCCACCAGTTCAGACCTATCCGGGTGGGTACCAATCTCTGGAATTACCCAAAAACCTAACCCAGGCACTCAAAGACCTGAGCCAGCAGGAGCGGGTCACTCTGTTCATGACCCTGTTAGCAGCATTCCAGACATTCCTCTACCGCTATACCGGGCAAGAAGACATGATCGTAGGCACTCCCATCGCTGGTCGCAACCAGGTGGAAGCCGAGGGTCTGATTGGATTTTTTGTCAATACCCTAGCCCTGCGTACCTACCTCAGTGGCAACCCAAGTTTCCAAGAACTGCTCGGTCGAGTACGCGAGGTAGCTTTAGGAGCCTATGCCCACCAAGACCTACCTTTTGAAAAGCTCGTAGAAGAACTACAGCCCGAACGAGACCGAAGCCGCACGCCGCTGTTCCAGGTGATGTTCGTTTTACAGAACACTCCAACCTCAGCCTTGGAGTTACCAGGTCTGACCGTCAACTCCCTGAATATTGACAGTGGAACGGCGAAATTCGATTTAACCCTATTCATGATAGAGACGGCACAGGGACTGAGAGCTTCGTTGGAATACAACACCGACCTCTTCAACCCCGCCACCATTACTCGAATGCTGGGGAATTTCCAGACCTTACTGGAAGGCATCGTCGCCAACCCTAAACAGCGTCTCTCAGACTTACCGCTGTTGACAGCATCCGAACAACATCAGTTGCTGGTGGAATGGAACAACACCACAAAAGAATATCCCCAGGATAAATGTATCCATCAGTTGGTTGAGGCTCAGGTGGAGCAAGCACCCGATGCCGTAGCGGTGGTATATGAAGGGGAACAGCTAACCTACCGAGAACTGAATGCAAGAGCGAATCAGCTAGCGCACTACCTTCAAGTGCTGGGCGTTGGACCCGAAGTTTTGGTGGGTATCTGCGTGGAGCGCTCCTTAGAGATGCTGGTGGGACTGCTTGGCATCCTCAAAGCAGGTGGTGCTTACGTTCCGCTTGACCCCGCGTATCCTCTAGAGCGCTTGGCTTTCATGCTAGAAGATGCCTCTGTGTCCGTACTACTTACCCAGGCGCGGTTAGTTAAGTCTCTTCCTCAACATCACGCGCCAGTCGTCTGTCTGGATAGGGACTGGGAGGTTCTTGCCCAATACAGTGAGGAAAACCCCTTCAGCGGAGTGACACCCAAAAATTTGGCATACGTTATCTACACATCAGGCTCGACAGGGAAGCCAAAAGGGGTTTTGGTTGAACATCGAGGATTGTTGAATCTCGTCTTCTGGCATCAACGAAGTTTCACTGTGTCGTCAAAAGACCGGGCAACTCAATTAGCGGGGTCTGCATTTGACGCCTCAGTATGGGAGTTGTGGCCTTACCTTAGTGCGGGAGCAAGTATTTACATTGCGAATGAACAGACCCGTGTTCTCCCTCAGCAGCTTCGAGATTGGCTGGTAAAGAATGCAATCACCATCTCTTTTCTGCCAACACCACTGGCAGAGAGTATTTTGTCGTTGGATTGGTCTACTAATGTAGCTTTGCGAACTTTGCTAACTGGGGGGGACAAACTCCATAACAATCCTTTACCCTCCGTTCCTTTTGAGCTGGTAAATAATTACGGACCAACTGAAAACACTGTCGTCACTACTTCCTGTTTCATTCCTGCTAAACCGCGAACCGATATGACACCTCCGATTGGGCGACCAATTGCTAACACGCAGGTTTATTTGCTAGATGAAAAGTTGCAGCCGGTACCCATTGGTGTCTCTGGTGAACTATACGTCAGTGGTGATGGTTTAGCCAGAGGCTACCTCAACCGTCCCGATTTGACTGCCCAGAAATTCATCGCTAACCCCTTTAGCGACAATCCAAGCGTTAGCGGAACGGCTCCGGAGAAGCTATCGGGGTGCGACAGCGCACTTCGCCTCTACAAAACTGGTGACTTAGCTCGCTATTTACCAGACGGCAATATTGAGTTCCTCGGTCGCCTCGATGAGCAGGTAAAAATTCGCGGCTTCCGTATCGAACTGGGAGAAATTGAAGCACTACTGGCACAACACCCTGACTTACGGGAAGTTGTTGTTGTTGTCCGAGAAGACATTCCTGGCAACAAGTTCCTAGCGGCTTATGTTGTTCCTAAGTTAGAGGCATCGCCCCCTACTATTAGTGAATTGCGTTCCTTCCTCAAAACCAAGCTGCCAGATTACATGGTTCCCGGAGCCTTTGTATTTTTGGAAGCAATGCCTCTAACTCCCAATGGAAAAATAGACCGCCGCGCTTTACCTGTACCAGCTAGCTTTCGGGGGGAACAGGAAGATAATTTTGTTGCACCAAGCACCCCTACTGAAGAAATCTTAGCAGCTATCTGGGCTGAAGTTTTGGGACTACAACAGGTCGGTATTAACGACAATTTCTTTGAATTGGGGGGGCACTCCATGCTGGCTGCACGCCTATTCGCACAAATCGAGAAAGCCTTCGGGAAAAATCTCCCCCTGGCTACCCTCTTCCAATCACCAACCATTGAGCAACTGGCCAACATTCTCCGCCAGAAAGGATGGTCAGCACCTTGGCAAACGCTGGTGACAATTCAGCCCGGAGGTTCTAAACCGCCTTTGTTCTTTTTCCATGTACTTGGCGAGGGTCTAAAGTTCTGTCGCCCCTTGGCAGGTCATCTAGATCCTGAACAACCCATTTATGGGCTAGCAGTAGGGATTATGGATGAAGTTTCTTTGAATAAGATTGAGGATCTGGTGGCTCACTACCTCAAAGAAATGCGAATCATCCAACCTGAAGGTCCTTATTTTCTAGCAGGTATATATTGCGGGGGCCGAATAGCCTATGAGGTGGCCGAGCAGCTCCACGCACAAGATCAAAAGGTAGCTCTGCTAGCCTTGTTAGATACTTTAAAAGATGATACAGCAATCAAAATAATGCCAGTCGCAGATCGGATCTTGGCGCACTGGAATAACTTTTTACGAGTTGGCCCCGCCTACTTGTTAAGGAAGATGAGGCTAGGGCAAGCCAAGAATCGGTTAATGAGTATTTACTGCAAGTTTTACGAGCGCATGGGGCTTCCTTTGCCTCAAGCTTGCCAAAACTTCACTTATCGAAAGAAAAAAGAGGAGGGAAATATGCAGTGGGGGTTCGCACCAAAGAACGTTTACCCGGATCGAGTGACCCTCTTCCGGGCTATCGAGAACATTGGCTTCTTAGACCCTGATTTGGGATGGAGGGAACTAGCTCCTGGAGGATTGGAGATCCATGATGTTCCTGGCAATACCGTTAGTATGCTACAAGAACCCCACGTACAGGTGCTGGCTGAAAAATTGAGGGATTGCATAGATCGTTTGCAGGCGGATGATTTACCCCACATTCCGCCCTTGTGTTCAGACCCGTTTGTCTGCGATAACGAAGACTCGGAGGGGTAGCACATTCAGACAAGATCTGGACTTACGTAACTAGCACAGCAATCGCTATACCATTCCAAGCTAAAAATATAGCTAGCGAGCGCTCTTGAGTTTAATTAAAAATTTCCCCGTGTGCAGGGAAAATTTCGGCGCAAACCATTATCAGGTCAGAGTTTCCCAGTCCGGAAAAAATGCACTAACTCTTGGGTATTCTCACGGGTTGGGTCAAACCCAGAACGCTGGGTAGCGTAATGCCCGATTGGAGGGAGCAAAAAGCTGGTATTGAATCCTGGAAACCTGACTTGGTGTCCTCCTAGCTTTGGAAGAGTATCTCTAAGGGCTGTCGGCTTCCCGTATAATCCCGACAGGGTTTGAGGCAACATCCACGCTCTTTACAGGACTTCTACAAGCTTTAAGGGTGGTCACAACTGATGTTACTCAGATGACCACCCTACCCAGTGCCTTTTAAGGCTTATCTTCCTATGCTATCGCTCCGCTCACCCAAGCGTGGGCAAATGCAGAGATATTTCCCAAAGCGTTGTTTTTGGGACGTTTACTACACAAACGCCGCTCACGCCTCTTCCTACTGTTGGATAGGCAATCGTTTCGTTGCGGTGGTAGTTCTAGGGCAAATAGAGAGCGTTCGTTCTTTGTCTAGTTGATGTTTTCGACATCATTCTCTGGGAAAATGCCTTAATAATGTTCGGCTCCAAGAATGAAAAATGACAGGCACGGTAAGGCAAAAATCCTTACGCCATCTGAGATACAGCTACTCTTTAGCCAAGGTTTTCAGTCGGATCGTGATCGTGCCTTATTTGGTATTTGCGTGTTTCCCGCACTGGAGGAGGAACCAACTCAAAAGCTTGGAGGCTCCCTTGAAGAGATAGACTCCTAAAAATTGTTGATGGCACAAGATTAGCGATCGCAAACCATAGTTGAACTCCCTGGATCGCCGGGAAATTGACCCGCGAGTCGCAATGACTCATACCCCGAAGCCCTAAAATCAGAGTCGCCTGTCTAACGGTTGTGCGACTCGTTTCTAGGTAAATCCATAAACTAGAGTCCTTACGTCGCCTGGGTTTTGACCCTAAATAAAGTAAGGATAACTGTAGAGGGATGGGGGTGTAAGCCCTCCCCATCTGGGATGATGTGATGCCAAACCTACCCACACGAAGACTGATTATCTCGCGTGAAGCTGGGATATTGACGGGAATAACGAGGGCTGTGATGCCTGGAACCCGTTAGGTAGGCTGACATGGATAAAATGAATCTCCGGAAAAAGCATCCAAAGACAACTGACAGAAACGAATGTCAGATAACCACATAAGACCCGCACGAAAATAATCGTAACAAGTGCAATCCTGGGTTGTGGTGGGTGAATTGGAGAGTCCTCGCATCAGCAACCAATCGCTCTACGGAACGAAGAAAAACGCTCAAATCTCCTGAGAGGTCGAACACTCAGGTAGGGCTGCGTCAAAGCCACAAATGAAATGAACGGGTAGGATGTGACCGAAACGGCAAGAATTAAGGACGGCTTGCCCAACTGGTCACGGTTGATAGAGAAGAGATTACTTTAGTAGTCGGTTTATGTTATGACGAAGCTCAATGCTACCGATAATTGGAAGGCTCTACCCTGGAAAAAGTTTCAGCAGATAGCAATTATTTCCTAGAAGAACGAGGATTGAAAATTAAGGAAAGCAAAACTAAGCTCGTAAAGGCAACAAAAGGATTCGATTTCCTAGGGTGGAACTTCAAAGTGAAACCTAATGGAAGATTCATCAGCACTCCATCCAAAGAAAATACGGCAAAGGTGAAAGCCAAGATAAAAGTGACGATGAAAGATAGCAAATTCACCCTCGAACAAAGAATCGCTAAATGTGGCTCATTGGTAAGAGGCTGGAGAAACTACAATCGTTTCTGTGATATGTCCTCACACGACCTATGGGCACAAGCCTATTGGACATGGAAATTTATCCGCAAACAAGGAAGATTTGACAGACAGGGAACCAACGGGGTAATCCATAAAACATTTCCCGCAGTACCTTGGAAAGCGTGTTCCTACAATAACGTGACCGGAGATAAATCCCCGTTTGATGGAGAGCTGACCTACTGGGCTAAGAGAGAGAACAAGAAATATTCAGGGATACACGCATCACTTCTGTTAGCGTAGCGGGCGCGCGTACCCGCGCGACAGCAACAAAATCATCAATGTCAAGCTTGTGGACTGTCATTTCTCAGTGGTGACAAGGTGGAATTACACCATATTGATGGAAACCACGAAAACCGGAAGAAATCAAATCTGGAAATGCTTCACCGTCAATGCCACCAGCACAAGCCTATCCACGGAGAAGCTCGTGCAGCTCGAAATTCCCAAAAAGGAAAAGTAAATATCGACTAAGAGCTGTATGCGATGAAAGTCGCACGTACAGTTCGGAAGGAGAGGTGTCCCGTGGTAACACGGGCATCGACTCTAACAGACAGGCGACTCTGATTTTAGGGGGAAGTGCGATCGCTGATGCTGTTGGCGAAAGTGTGACAAAGTTTCCTACAAAGATATTACACTGTCAAAGACAAATGAAAAATCAGGAGTTGGATTCTTGTAACATTTGCACTTACGCTCTTGTCTTACATTCGCCGACAGTATCAGCGCAACGCGATCGCTTTTGCTATCGTCTCCGCTTCAAATCCTCAGCCAGTCGAATATCCACCAATTGCTCCTCCTCCCACGCTTCAGCATCCTGTTCAATCAAGTGAAATCGCTGTCTAACCGTTGTACAGGTAAAAGACACTAACACTCACCAACCTGATCGCCCCGTCCCGCTCAAACTCTTCAAGTTCAATGCCAGTGAAATGCCTGTCTAACCGTTGTACAGGTAAAAGACACTAACACTCACCAATCCACATCCCTAGGGCTGGTGAATCACATCCAGCGACACCCGAATTATAAGCTGACCTGCTTTTAAAGAATGCGATCGCTTCTGTAGAGGGGAACTTACAGCAGTAATTGATATTTCTGCACCACTCTCTGGCGAATCGTCAAACAGACTTAGCTATCGCTCAAAGCTTTTGAGATTCTCTCGCAAACGCTGATGAATGCGATCGCACCAAAACGGCACAACAGGCGACCCCCGATCAATCGTTTCGATTGCCAAACCCCTGTTAAAATCAACCAACTCACGCAGTTGCTCCTGGGAATCTGGCACCAACATCAAGCGTTTCCTCTCTTCTTTCGCCACAGACTCATCAAACATCCATGACTCTCTAGCTTTGAGGATTTCCAAGACATGTTGGCACACCTCAAAACTCAACCCAATCGAGAGCAAATACTCCATCACCGTCAATGCCACCAAGTCAGAATCAGAATAATAAACATTCCGACCCTTGCCACTCGGATTAACGGTTGGCACAACGACACTTTTTTCCCGCCAATATTGCAATTGCCTCCGACTGCATCCAGTAATCTGTGATGCCTCAGTGCTGCTGTAGAAATTTTTATCCATAACCTCTCATGATACTAAACGAGGCTAGGAAGCACACTTAATTTAATAAGCTTAATATGTGTTTTTAAGATAATCTATTTTCATGAGCCAAATCACGATTCAATGTCGCCTCGTTGCCTCTGAACCCACTCGCCAACAACTCTGGACGTTGATGGCAGAACGCAACACGCCTTTGATAAATGAACTACTAGCACAAATCAGTCAGCATCCCGACTTTGAAACCTGGCGACAACAAGCAAAACTCAAAGCAGGTATCGTCAAGCAACTGTGTCAACCGCTCAAATCAGACCCTCAATTCAGCGGTCAACCTGGGCGGTTTTATACGAGTGCGATCGCGCTAGTAGACTACATCTACAAATCCTGGTTCAAAGTCCAACAACGCTTGTAGATACCCGTTTATGGACGGCTGAAGGTACAGAACAGGTACGCCAAGAAAAAGCTGCCGACATCGCCAAAACCCTCACCAACATGAAAGAGAAAGGCGACCTCAACGAGAAACAGCAAGCCTTCGTCCAACGCAAAAACTCGACTCTGGCTCGAATCAAAAACCCCTTCCCTCGCCCCAGTCAACCTCTCTATCAAGGTCAACCTCATATCCTCGTTGGCGTTGCCTTGGGACTGGACAAACCAGCCACCGCCGCAGTCGTTGACGGCACAACAGGAGAAGCGATCGCCTACCGCAGCCTCAAACAATTACTAGGCGATAACTACAAACTCCTCAACCACCAACGTCAGCAAAAACGCTCCTCATCCCATCAACGCCACAAAGCTCAAAAAAAAGCGGCTGCTAATCAATTCGGCGAATCAGAACTAGGTCAATATTTAGATCGCTTACTGGCACAAGCCATTGTCACCCTCGCTCAAACCTATCAATCAGGCAGCATTGTCTTACCCAAACTCGGCGATATGCGAGAGCTAGTCGAGAGTGAAATTCAAGCCAGAGCCGAGCAAAAAATTCCCGGCTACATCGAAGGTCAGGAAAAATACGCCAAGCAGTATCGCGTCAACATCCATCAGTGGAGCTACGGCAGATTAATGGACACTATCAAAGCTCAAGCCTTAAAAGTCGGCATTGTCATTGAGCAAGGAGAACAATCTATCCGGGGTAGTCCACAACAGAAGGCAAAGGATATGGCGATTTCTGCCTATCACGCCCGTTCCAAACCATAATTATTTTCCAACAAAGCACCTTGACAATAGAATAGAAATAATTAATACAGCCTTTCCTAGTCTAGTGAGGTACAGTAACAGCAATGAGTAAACCAATTCCGAATATCCTTTAGAGACACTATTGAAAATGCATTTTCAATAGCTTTAGCTAAATCTCGATAAGTTCTAGCAGCGAGTG
>JAMPKV010000047.1 GCA_039962225.1 Microcoleus sp. AS-A8 | reverse complement strand
CAGGATTTGAGAAATTCTGTGCAAAAAATCTTGAGCCAATTAAGTACTCAAGTCATTAGTTCTTTGACAGGATGGCAATTTATTTTAGAGGCTTTATCTGTAGCAGGTATTTAGGAAATTGGTATTAGTCCATCAATTTTAGTTTTTGGATTGGATTTACCGTATTTTTTTATCCTGCTCTCCAACCTCAATCCTTTAAAATCGCTTTGGTTATCCCCATTCCCCATTGCCCATCAGACTCTTTGCATAACCTCTGAAGAGTCAGCCATACAATCTTATTGACTTGCTACCTCTAAAAGGCGGATATGCAACCCCAAAGAATCGGACTTATCGCCCTTCTCACCCTGCTTAGTACCCTAACAATTGACAATTTTCAATTCATCCAAAATCCCAAATCTAACAACCAAAATTTTCGGGTATTAGCTCAAACTCCAAATCCCCAGAAAGCGGAAGCAGACCGACTGTTGCAACAAGGTAGAGAGCAATATCAGACCAGCCAATTTGAGGCTGCAAAACAATCTTGGCAACAGGCACTCACAATCTACCGAGACATCAAAGACCCTTTAGGTGAGGGGAGAGCTCTAGGCAATCTGGGAGCGGCTTACCTTTCCTTAGGGGACTATGCCAAGGCGATTGATTACCAGCGGCAGCGTCTAGCGATCGCTAAGGGTATTAAAGACCCTGTAGGTGAGGGGCAATCTCTAGGCAATTTGGGAGTGGCTTCCTATTTCCTGGGAGATTACACCCAGGCGATTGATTACCATCAGCAGAGTTTAGCGATTGCTAAGAGTATCAAAGACCGTTTGGGGGAGGGGAAATCTTTGGGCAATCTGGGAGTGGCTTACTATGCCTTGGGAGATTACGCCCAGGCAATTGACTACTACCAGCAGAGTTTAGCCATTACACGGGAACTCAAAGACCCTCAGAGTGAGGGGGCATCTCTGGGCAATCTGGGCAATGCTTACGATGCCCTAGGAGATTACGCCAAAGCGATTGAGTACCACCAGCAGCATTTAGCGATCGCTAAGAGTATCAAAGACCGTTTGGGGGAGGGGAATGCTCTGGGCAATCTAGGAACGGCTTACGATGCCCTAGGAGACTACGCCAAAGCGATTGAGTACCACCAGCAGCATTTAGCGATCGCTAAGAGTATCAAAGACCCTGTAGGTGAGGGGAAATCTCTGGGCAATCTGGGCAATGCTTACGATGGTTTGGCAGACTATGCCAAGGCGATTGACTACCACCAGCAGCGTTTAGAAATTGCCAAGAGTATCAAAGACCGTTTAGGTGAGAGGGCAGCCCTGAACAATCTGGGACTTGCTCACTATGCCCTAGGAGATTATGCCAAGGCGATTGACTACCAGCAGCAGAGTTTAGCCATTGCCAAGGAACTCAATTATCGTTTGGGGGAGGGGCAATCTCTGGGCAATCTGGGAAATGCTTACCATTCCCTAGGAGATTACGCCAAAGCGATTGACTACCACCAGCAGTATTTAGCGATCGCGAAGGGTATTGAGAACAAAGAAGGTGAGGGGATTGCCCTGAACAATCTGGGGCTTGCTTTCCTCAAATCTGGTAATCTCACCCAATCCGAAAAATTTCTCCGCGCTGGAATTGAGACTTTTGAATTTCAACGGGCAAGATTGGGTAATAATGATGCCTACAAAGTATCAATTTTTGAAGAGCAAGCTCGCACTTACCGTACTTTACAAACAGTCCTCATCGCTCAGAATAAACCTGATGCTGCTTTAGAAATTGCTGAACGGGGACGCGCCAGGGCATTTGTGGAGCTATTGCGTCGGCGCATCAACACAAAATCTAACTCCGACAAGCCTCTCATCGAACAACCTACCATTAAGCAACTGCAACAAATCGCTAAACAGCAGAATGCCACCCTTGTTGAATATTCAAGGATTACTGACGAATTCAAGATTAACGGTAAACAAAAAACTCAGGAATCAGAACTCTATATTTGGGTAATCAAGCCCACAGGTGAAGTAACATTTCGTCGTAGCGACCTCAAACCCCTGTGGCAGTGTAAGGGGGACAAATGCGTCGCCCCTACAACCTTGGCAAAGTTGGTTACTAGCAGCCGTGAATCCATTGGTGTGAGAGGACGTGGTTTGGGTGCCGTTGCCTCATCCAATGAGGCAAGCAAAGGTGAGCGCTTACAGCAACTGCATCAACTGCTAATTGAACCCATTGCCGACCTTTTGCCCACTGACCCCAATGCCCGTGTCGTCTTCATCCCGCAAGAGTCCCTGTTCCTAGTTCCTTTCGCAGCATTGCAAGATAAAGATGGTAAATACCTCATTGAAAAACATACCATCCTCACCGCACCCTCGATTCAGGTACTCGAACTCACCCGTAAGCAACGGGAAAATCTACCCCTCCAAAGCTCCCCTGACCAAGGGGGAGTTAACCTGGTTGTCGGGAATCCCATCATGCCCAGTGTACCACCAGCACCCGGAGAAAAGCCGCAACAGCTAGACCCGCTACCGGGTGCAGAAAAAGAAGCACTTGCTATTGCCCCTATGCTGAACACCAAACCCCTCATCGGCAACGAAGCCACCAAATCAGCCATTACCCAACTGATGCCCAAAGCGCGAATCATTCATCTAGCAACACACGGGCTACTCGATGATGTGCGGGGATTGGGAAGTGCGCTCGCGCTTGCTCCCGACTCATCCCCCCCGTCTCAAGGGAGGTTAGGGGGGATTAACGGTTTACTCACGGCTGAGGAAATTTTCGACTTAGAGTTAAACGCCGAATTAGTTGTCCTGAGTGCCTGCGATACGGGCAGAGGCAAAATCACAGGGGACGGCGTTATCGGCTTATCTCGTTCCTTAATTTCATCGGGTGTACCCAGCGTCCTAGTATCGCTCTGGGCAGTACCAGATGCGCCCACAGCATCCTTGATGACCGATTTTTATCAAAATCTACAAAAAAACCCAGACAAAGCCCAAGCACTGCGACAGGCCATGCTGACGACGATGAAAAACAACCCCAACCCCAAGAATTGGGCAGCCTTTACCCTAATCGGTGAAGCGGATTGACATCCTCACCGGACTGAAGCTACTGCATAAGCTCAGCCCCCTCAGAAATATAGAGAAGTAGGTGATTCTTGCTCTACTGATTGGGTGCTGATATGGATAGCGCGACTAACACGGCTCTAGTAAAATTACTCAACCGACAAGCCAATTCTGCTCCGGCTCAACTTCCCCTCTCGTTCTTCAAAAGCGGACAGTTCTTATCCCTAACGCCTAATTGTCAGGGAGGACTTATCTTACAAAGACCGTTTTATGCGGATTTTGTGGGTTCTGGTGCGGCTGTCGGCAGTAGTTTTGATGTGAATTGCACCTCAGTTTATGCGATCGGCAAAGTAGAGTTTTGTGTTCCAGCTACCTACTCAGAACGTCAACAAGCCTTTGAGCAGCGTATGGCTTACAGTCAACAGCTACAGGATATTGTGGGGGAACAAGCACCTCTGCACCGCAGTATCCTGATGTTGAACCAATTATCTCAGTGGGTCGGAGCTGAAGAAGCAACAAAAATTCCTGACGAATTAGTGGCTCGACTAGCCGGAGTACTCACTAAAACGATCAAGGCGGCGCGAACAACATCCGTCAAAGCAACCCCTCAAGGAGCAACACTAAGCACAAGCGAGCGATTGCTTGGCCGTTAATCTTAGCGCAGAACACGGGAACCCGTGGGACATTGAATGTTTAAAGAACCACTCGTCGGAGGGACTGGCATGGCAGGAGGCGAAGTGGAGGGTTTTTCAGTCTCGCAAATTTGGGCTGTGGTCGTCATTTTCCCATCCGCTTTAGTGGCAAACACAGCACTGGTGTAGCTGGGAAGTTCTGCCTTTTTGGCGATCGCCGTCATCATCACGCTCTGTTTATTATCCTTTTGAGGTACGATTTGATAGCGATAATCCTGAGTCTCTAAGTTAGTCACAATCTTAAGTTCTTCGATATCAGCGGCAAACTTTCCATTTTTCAGATAGTAAGCCTGCTGCGCTTGGCTCAAGATGGTCAGGAATTGTTTGACGACACTTTGACTTGCATTGCTTTTCTCCGTTTCCAGTGCAATCACTTGCACATCTTTAGGCACAGTCGCAACATCCGAAACCTTTTCAAATAGAGTGGATTTGGAGCTAAACTGATTCGGTCTGGGTTCTCCAGCGCTAAGACCCTCTAATTCTAAATGCAGCTTGCCTTCAGGGGTCAATTCAAAAATCGTCTTCACCACTTGCTCAGGACTGACAATCATATCCAGTTGCATCGGTTGAGTGGTCGGATTAATTTTGTAAGCAAATTTAATGGCAACAGAAGACCCATCAGGTGCAGGTAATACGGTAAATAAATTCCCGTCCGGCGCAAAAACGAAGGTGATGAGTTTACCTGTTGTGGGGTCTTTCGTTTGCCATTGCCCTCGTAATTGTTGGGTAACAGGGTTTGTTTTGGGAGCCTCTTGAGTTTGTGCAACTCTCAGCGCTACTTGGGATTGAACACTAACTGGCGTCCCCAGTGTACCCAGTAATACGACGAGCAGTCCTTGAGCCATGAATGGACGAGGAACCCAGAAGCGTTGCAATGGGTGTACGCGGCGTGAACCTGTAACTCGATTAGAAACAAGATGACTCATAGCAATTGAACCCAGCACTCCCTGGATTTTAACAGCTCGGATTTGCCATCAGCACTGGAACAGAGATTGTTGATTCTGTTTTGCTCTCCAACAACATCTATAAAGAACTTCTGTTCCTTCTACAAATCTTTGTTGTTCAAGTTAGAAACGATAGTAGTCTTTTTTAGACAACTTAAGCCATCAGCCAGAGACTAAAGTCCCTGGCTGGTAACATGATTGATGCAAAATATAGCTGTCGCCAAAAAGGTTAGGACAGATTTAACGGCTCAAACAACCACGTACTACTAATAAACATAAAAGCCCTCTGCCTCCTCGTATGAGTTCCGGTGCCTTCTGTCCTCACTCTCATCTCCGGTCTGCCTTCTGTCCTCACTCTCATCTCCGGTCTGCCTTCTGCCTTCTGTCCTCACTCTCATCTCCGGTCTGCCTTCTGCCTTCTGTCCTCACTCTCATCTCCGGTCTGCCTTCTGCCTTATCTGTCAATTAGGGAGCTAGGATTTTCGCCCATTGACATAGTAATCTCTCGTTCCCTTAGCTGTCCGTGCTTCCCCAAGTCGGTTCAAGGCATGAACATAAGCGGCTGTTCGCATCGAGATTCCGAATTCTTGAGATATTGACCAAATCTGTTGAGTTTCTTCCACCATCTTCTGCTTCATGCGTTGATTCACTTCATCGAGTGTCCAATACAGTCCACTCCGGTTTTGTACCCATTCAAAATAACTAACGGTGACGCCTCCGGCATTAACTAAAATATCCGGAAAAACATAAATTCCCTTATCTTCCAAAACTTGATCAGCCGCAGATGTGGTGGGGCCATTCGCCGCCTCAAAGATAAATTTAGCTTTGATATCATTGACATTTCCTTCATGAATTTGATTTTCCAACGCGGAAGGAATGAGAACATCTACATCTAAAGCTAAAAGTTCCTCATTGGTTAGCAGTTCATGGTCTTCGAGATTACAAACGCTACTCTTACAATAGACGGATTTAATTCCATTTCCTGAGGCTTTATGCTCTCGGATATGGGGAATATCTAGCCCTTGTTTGGAATAAATTCCTCCTTGAGAGTCGCTAACGGCAACAACTTTGTATCCAGCTTTATACAGGAGTTCGGCTAATATGCCACCAGCGTTCCCAAATCCTTGAATCGCAACTGTTGTTTCCTGCGGAACTTTTTCAAATTTGGGCAGCATCGATTCAATCACAAAGAAAGCACCGGTTGCGGTAGCGCTATCGCGTCCCAGACTACCTCCCATCGTCAGGGGTTTACCGGTTACCACAGCAGGAGTAATTTGACGCCGAATGATACTGTATTGATCCATCATCCAGCCCATAATCATGGCATTGGTGTAAACATCAGGTGCAGGAATATCTACATTAGGGCCAATGAAATCTGCGATTGCATCAATGTAACCTCGTGTCAATCGTTCTAATTCAAACTTTGATAGCGCTTTTGGATCGACGGTAATTCCACCCTTGCCTCCGCCAAAGGGAAGATTGAGAACGGCACACTTAAATGTCATCCAAAATGCTAAAGATTGAACTTCATCCAGTGAAACATTGGGATGATACCGTACACCCCCTTTAGCTGGCCCTCGTGTATCGTCATAGCGCACCCGATACCCCTGAAAAACTTTTAAACTCCCATTATCCATTCGTACTGGAATTGAAACACTTAAGCTCGATTTGGGCCGCTTTAAGGATTCCGTTACATCCTCAGAAAGTGATACATATTTCAGTGCTTTTTCTAAGCGTTTGCTGGCATCAGAAAACAATGAATCAGACATTCTGATTTTTCTCCTGCTACGTAATTGGGTTGGTACGGCGCTGTTTGTGCCAATGACAAGGTAATTCCGTCTCGAACTCCTCGCCTGAGTCGCCTGCAAAAAATAACTTGAACAACGTTCTTCAAATACTCTCTAGAGAAACGACGTTTTACTACGCCGGAGGATGAAGTTATTTTTGATAGGCTACTTTAACTCAAGAGTTCCAATCGCAAATTGCAAGCGGGGTGCGTATTACATCAACATCTCCTCAAAATAGAAGATGTCGAACGACCAAATCACCCTCTGAATGGAGTGGTTGACTTGTTTGTATTACACGAAGCTTGTAAGACGCGATAAATCGCTTTTGATTAGGGGCAAATGGTTTTTCTACGCTCTCCTAAGTTAGGAGAGAAAACTATCAAGTGAAACAGTGCTTACTTTCATTATTTCTAAAGAATTAGTCGAAAGCACGTAAATTGTATATTTTGTTACATTTTCTTAGGTGGACTTGTGCATGAGGCGTTCATTCCTGCCAGGAGTTTAGGGTGAGGAATAGGTTTGGGAAGCGATCGCACAAGCTTAAGTAAGTAGACGTTAAGTCACCCAAAATGTAACGAAATGTAAACTTTTCATCCGCCAATTTCTGTTTTCAAAAGAAAAAATTCACGATTCTGAACTGACAAAAAAAACACGATTATAAAATTAGCAACTACACTAGGATAGACAGTTTTTTTATTTTGACTCGACCGCCTTCCAACCCAATCAGAGCAGACGTTCAAGTATGGGTAGGTTAACGTTGAGAGTAGCCCCCGCAGTTTTATCACAGGCACAAGGCAACAATGATTGAACTCCTCGCTGCACTCTCGGCTTCGGCATCAGCAGGAATGAGAATTGCCCTGCCTCTTCTCCTCATTGGCTTATTGCAGAGTGATAACCTCTGGTATCATATCCCGCTACTGTCTCGGATTCATCCCTCCGTTTTAGTGGGAATCCTAACAAGTTGGGCTTTATTTGAGCTATTTGCTTCCAAAAAACTGCTGGGGCAGCGGGTGTTACAAATTAGCCAACTGATCTTAAGCCCTCTTGTTGGAGCTCTAATGGGCATTACGGTTGCTCAGTTAGCCGCAGCTCCAGAGCCATTCGTCTGGATAGTTGGCATTGTTGGTAGCTTACTGGCGTTTGTACTTCAACTCGTACAAGTGGGATGGTTCTTCCGTTTGCGAGGCTTGCCGTTATGGGTAGTTTTTATTCAAGATGTATTGTGCATTGCGTTGGTGATTTTTGCCTTTGATTCCCCTCAGTCGGGAGGAGTAATCGCTTTACTGTTACTGCTTTTGGCGATTCGCAGCTCTAATCAATGGCATAAATGGTATGTAAAAGGGCGTCGTTCTCACAAGCAGAATCGTCCTCAGCATGAGCTACGCGATTGAAGAGGGAGTCGATTGTAGCTTGTAGGGTGGGTTGGCTGTGGATTACCTTCCAGACGGCTTAAAGTCATGACAGCCTCCATAACGAGCAGCAGGGAGTGGATAAACCTCGAAGCCGGCCTGCTGTGATAGGCTATCTGCGAAGAGGAGTGCTGGAGGTATGATTAATGGCAAAAATACGGGTCGGTCTGCTGTTTGGCGGGTGTTCCGGGGAACACGAAGTTTCGATGAGTTCGGCACGGGCGATCGCAAAAGCCCTGAGTTCCGACCAAAACGCCAATCACTACGAACTGCTGCCAGTTTACATCCAAAAAGATGGCATCTGGCAATCGGGAGAACTGGCTCAGCACGTCCTGGAATCGGGTAAGCCTTTGCCGTTAACTGGTACAAATGAGGCGTATCTTCCGACTTCGACAACTGATTCTGAGTCTTCCTCAACTAGCACTGAGATTTTACCCTCTGCCGCTAGTGCTTCTAAATTGAGTCGCGTCGGTGAAAATATAGGCTGGGCTGAAGTGGATGTTTGGTTCCCCATCCTGCACGGCCCGAATGGCGAAGATGGCACGATTCAAGGCTTACTGAAGTTAATGCAAGTTCCCTTCGTCGGTTCTGACGTCCTGGGTTCAGCCCTAGGGATGGATAAAATTGCCATGAAAATGGCATTTACTCAAGCTGGGTTGCCACAAGTCAAATACATGGCGGTGAACCGTTCCCAGATTTGGTCGAATCCCTGTGTCTTCCCCAAACTTTGTGACCAAATTGAGCAAACCTTAGGCTATCCCTGTTTTGTCAAACCGGCTAACCTAGGGTCATCGGTCGGGATTGCTAAAGTGCGATCGCGCCCTGAATTAGAAGCCGCTTTGGATAATGCGGCTAGCTACGACCGACGGATCATCGTGGAAGCCGGTGTTGTGGCGCGGGAAGTCGAGTGTGCGGTGTTGGGTAACGACCAGCCTAAAGCTTCCGTGGTTGGGGAAATTACTTATAAAAGTGATTTTTATGACTACGAAACCAAATACACCGAAGGACAAGCCGATTTATTAATCCCAGCCCCCCTACCCGATACCGTTGCCAGCAAGATTCAAGAAATGGCACTTCAGGCATTCGCTGCCGTTGATGCTGCCGGATTAGCACGGGTGGACTTCTTCTACGTCGAAGAGACTGGAGAAGTCTTAATTAACGAAATCAATACGATGCCCGGTTTCACAGCTACCAGTATGTACCCTCAACTATGGGCTGCAACAGGGATTCCTTTCCCCCAATTGGTGAACCAATTAATTGACTTGGCGCTGGAACGACATAAATCTCCCTAAGCCAATACGAGTCATACCCAATCGGTTTCAAAAACCCCCAGCCAATGATTAAGGATTGGGTGCTTGGTAGCTTTCTGGTCTAATCTGGGTTTGGTGATTTGTTGAAAAAATTGAGGAGAGAAACTTGGAACGCACATTTCTCATGATTAAGCCGGATGGCGTACAGCGTAACCTTGTGGGTGAAATCATCCGGCGTTTTGAGGCAAAAGGCTTTACTCTGGTTGGGCTAAAGCTGATGAGTGTGAGCAAGGAACTTGCAGAAAAACACTACGACGTTCACAAAGAACGACCCTTTTTTCCCGGACTCGTCGAGTTCATCATCTCTGGACCGGTGGTGGCAATGGTTTGGGAAGGAAACGGTGTGATTGCCTCAGCGAGAAAGATCATTGGTGCCACCAACCCCCTCAATGCTGAACCGGGTACGATTCGCGGTGATTATGGTGTCACCGTCGGTCGCAACCTGATTCACGGTTCAGATGCGCCGGAGACAGCGCAACACGAGATTGGCCTCTGGTTTAAGGAAGAGGAACTCGCAAACTGGCAACCAACCTTAACACCCTGGTTGTACGAATAATCCTGTCTTGCTTGATCTTTAACAGGGTAGGGGCACGACATTGTCGTGCCCTTAAAGTTTGGCTATCTTACCTCAGTGACCTCTTCAGCGTCCTTAAATTCATTCTCGGTCGGTAATTCCACCTTCTGATCTTCTGTGGGTAACTCAACCTCGGTGCGCTTGGAAAATCCCCACATGAACACCAAGGCAATTGCGGCAATCATCAACCATTCAGGGGGAACCAGTTCCGGTTTAATCGCTCTGACAAGGAGGCGCAACCCGACAAACCCAACGGTAATATAGCCTGCATCCTCAAGATAGAGGTATTCTTTGAGCCAACGGATGAATAACCCTGCCATGAAACGTAGGGTAATCACGCCAATCGTGCCACCGATAATCACAAGCCAGGTTTTATCTGAGATTGCGATCGCCGTTGTCACACTATCCAGAGAAAACGCCAAATCGGTTACAGCAATAATCGGTATAGCTTGCCACAGGGAGGTAAATCGAGGCCCATGATGCTGATGTTCGTCATCCTCTTCGGATGTGAAGTGCTCGAAAACCAACCATAGTAGATAAGCGGCTCCCAAGAGCTCAAACTGCCAGAATTGCACGACCCAAGTCGCTGTGAGAATCAGGGTAATTCGCAGGATGTAGGCTCCTACTAACCCCAAGTTGAGGGCATTACGCTGAAGCTTGGGATCTTCTAACCCGGCGGCGATCGCGGCCAATGCGATCGCATTATCCGCGCTGAGTACTGCCTCTAGGGCGATTAGAATCAGCAGCACCACTGGAGCTTCTAGTCCAACATCGAAAGGGGAGTTAAAAATTTGGTCTAGCATTAAAAGTTATGCAAAACGGAGAATTACCAACTTTTTCTATGGGGCACACGCTGCTCAAAGTGGGCCCAAAAAAGGTCTTCCTGAACCCAGCTTAACCTCTTGTCGTATTTCTTGCCGAACCTTGACCCTCCCATGCGCTTCGCTCCATGGGATTTTTGGCTCAACGAGAAGTCCTTTGTCAATCTTATCAGCTCAACAGGAGCGGTTGAATCACTCAGGATTTATATTGCATCTTGTAACAAGATATTTCGCTGGGAGTCGATTTGGCGCAAATTAATGGGTGATTACCCTTGAAATCAGGAGATATTCAAAATGGCATTATCAGATACCCAAGTTTACGTGGCTCTTGTTGTAGCCTTGATCCCCGGAATCTTGGCCTTCCGGTTGGCGACGGAACTCTACAAGTAGAGTTGCCGCTCTGAAGCGACAAAGAGCTTATCTTCAGGCAAGCGATAGGCTGTTGAGGGCTATAAGATAGAAGTTTCTTCACGTAGCGAGAGTTCAAAATCTAGAACTGAACTCCCGGACGATGCTCTGACGCTATGGGCAAGCCCTTAAGTTTTCCTGATAATTGCAGCAAGGTGCTGTAAATTATCTGATAACATCGGCGTGCCACTGCCTTTGATAGGCTCTTTGTCGCTTGGCTCTTGATTGACCGTGTAAGACAAAGTAGCTGTATCACATAGGAGTGTATGCTCAAAGCGCTATCCTAGAGTCTTCGGCGATAGTTCGCCAGCACGGTATTCACGTACACCATGAACGCATTTCAACCGCCTACACCCACTCAGCAACCTGTAGAAACCCGTCGGATGGCTCATCGGACTCAAGGCCGTCAGCGCCGTCACTCTCATCAAGCTGTTGCCGGTGAAACGACCGCTAGGTTAGTTGTAAATTTGGTGCTCTGTACCGCGGCAATCGCCGGATTGGTCAAACTGTTGCCTTATCACCTGTCACAGCAAGCCAAGCTGCGAGAAGTGCGAACAGAAGTAAAGCGCACAGAGGAGCGTGTTAAGGGCTTACGTGCCGACTTTGGTCGCACATTTGACTCTAGACAAACCAAGAGCGTCATGCAAGAACAGAGCTATCGCGTTGACCAAAATCAACATCCGGTTGTCTTACAAGATCAAACCCCCAAGGAAGATAACTAGGGAAGGCAGGTAGCCGGGGTTAACCTACAATGACCAAAGCCGACAAAATGGGGCTAGAGTGGCATAAGATTCAATAGTTTTCTATTCCCCAGATCGATGTTGAACTTCAAGCGGTTAGCGGCTTGAGTAACTCATTCATCCAGCTTTCCACATTCCGATACAAACGACCCACCAAACCCGATGCTGTCATCTTAGAGAGGGCACGCTGATAGTCGGCGATCGCACAATTCCAGTCGCCGCGCAAATGGTAAGTTCGACCTCGTTCGGCATAGATATTCTCTTCCAAGCCTCCCAGCATTAAAGCCATATCGAGGTTTTCTAGGGCTAAGTCATATAACCCCAGTTCGCGGAACGTGATCGCTTGATTAATCCAAGTGCGAGTATTGCCCGGATTCAAATCAAGGGCTGTTTCATAATCTGTGAGAGCTTCTGCTAGTTTGCCATTCGAGGCATAGTAATTAGCGCGATTGTTGTAAGCATTATCCAATTCGGGATTCAGTTCCAGAGCCTTGTTATAATCAGCCAATGCTTTTTCTCCTTGACCACTTTGGGAGTAAATTAACCCTCGGTTGTTGTAGTCAATGGCGTGTTTGGGGTGACGTGTAATTAACTGGGTGAGTAACGCGATCGCACCCATGTAATCGCCCCGTTTCGCTTTGCGATGTGCGGAAGCGCGTAGGCTTTGATCGGACTGTTGACAAGCTTTCCCCGATATCCTTTGGACTGAAACCAAACGCCTTTCTTGACGAGGCATGGGGAACCATTGTCTATTTTGGTCTTCCTGGTTTACAAAAGCATGAGCGTTCATATCGTCCTCAACTGTACCTGCGGCCTATCTATCATCAACCTTATGGCTGGCAGCACCCTGCTGTTTGGTCTAAATGTGTCACTTACTTAGGCGTCTTGATGTTCTGAAAAAAGCAGCCAGACTATCCTTCCCGTTTTGAAGTATCTCCAAAACGCTACAAGTTCGATGGGCTGATTTCCTGAAGCCTAACGTAACGACACCCTCGATTCCCTCTTCCTTGCGTTCGGAAAACCGCCTCGGTGTGTGAACCTTTAGGAATTGGCACAAGCCATGAAGACGGGGATAAAGCACACAAAAGAGGAAAACACTCAGGGAGGGGGAAATTCTTCGACTCAAAATTAGGATGGGACACAACTCTTTACTTCCCACACCTGCTGGCTCCAGCTTCCGTCACCCTCTCCCACGGAAATGTAGATGCTGGTAGAATGCAACCGAACCCCTTGATTGGTCGGTTTTTTCCTCGTTAACTAAATTAACTAAAGAAGAGTCTTATGGCAGCTGCAATGTCCTTGGATCAGGCCCCTGATGTTTCAACCAATAGCTACCTGGTTGTGGGTTTAGCCACCTGCTTTATCAAAGAGGATGGTGAAGTTCACGAAGTCAAAGTGATTGAGCCTATCCCCTCAGCAGCTCTAGAAGCTATTTTAAAGGGAATTGCGACATCTTATTCATTAGCTTGTGGAACGACCCTCGGTGAGCTGCTCACGGAAAATTCGCTCCAGAAACCTGCTGAGTTTCCTCCCGCGTCTCAGTTTTGTGATGATTTTGCCGAACGAGCGATCGCGGCAGCACGCACTTACCAGAGCCGGAAGGAGGCTCAAACCCATATTCCCTTAGGCACGACACGTCATGACTTCAACTACTCTACAGAACGTAAACGAGTACTGAATCAGACGCGAGTCGTCCGCCAAGAAGACGATGTCAAACAGCACGAGTATACTCATAAAGTCCTTTAAACGACTACCGTAATGCTGAAACTTTATGGCGGTGCTCGCAGTCGGGCATCCATTGTCCAATGGTACCTAGAAGAGCTAGGAATCCCCTACGAATTTATCTTGCTCGATCTACAAGCTGGGGAACATCGGCAACCCGAATACTTGGCGATTAACCCCATCGGGAAAGTCCCAGCGATTGTCGATGGAGACTTTCAGCTTTGGGAATCGGGCGCGATTCTGTTCTATTTGGCTCAAAAGTACGGCAATATGCCGTCGTCTCTAGAAGAACAAGCCAAAATTAACCAGTGGATTATCTTTGGCAATGCCACCTTGGGACCAGGAATTTTTGTGGAAGCAAACCGGGAGCGGGAGATGCCTAAGCTGATGACGCCGCTCAATCAAATCTTGGCGAAACAACCGTTCTTGCTGGGGGATGAGTTTAGCGTAGTCGATGTGGCGGTTGGGTCAATCTTGAGCTATATCCCCATCATGTTGAAGCTCGATCTGAGCGAATACCCAGCGGTTGTGGACTATATGAAACGCCTCTCAGAGCGACCTGCTTTTCAAAAGGCGATCGGAGGACGGAAGTAAAGATTTCCTAAGAACTTTTCACCAAAAGGGGCATCTACCAAAAGATGCCCCTCTTGAACTTTGGAGTTTTGGATTTTTTATCTGAAACCCACAGCCGCTTGCCAGACAAACGCCAGCAGCAGGAAGAAGACAGGGATGACCGGGAGAATATCTACGATGGGGTCAAAGATGGCGTAAGCTTCTGGCAGCTTGGCTAAGAGCATTGCAGCTTCCATGTTTAAATCGTTCCTTTCCAACACAGTTTTCAGAATTGACATGGATCTTAACACGAACTCTGTCACGCCTGAGCAGATGACCCATGAAGTATGAAAGGTGAGGGATGAAAAATGAAATTCCCCCACCTGCCGAGGCTAAGCTCCCGTTAGGGTGGGGCATGTACCGCTCCTTTCTCTTCTTATTTCATCCTGAACAACACCTGTACGGCGCTAACATTCAATACCCACATCACACTCATGAATTTCAAGAGATGACAAGGGAGTCGTTCATGCACTAATCATGGGTTTATACAACAAATCCCGCGTTGCCACTAGCGCGGCGACTAATCGATCCATTTCCTCTTGGGTGTGGAGGGCGTTAACGGTAATTCGGAGACGAGGTTTGGCAATAAACCAGATGGGTGAAATCCAAATCCCGTGCTTTTCCAGCATCAACCGCCCGAATAGTTTCGGGTTAATCTCTGGAGGGAGAATCACTGGAATGACGTTGGTTTCACCAATAGCCGCAAAACCTTGTTCCAGTAAGCTCGATCGCAAATAATTAGTATTCTCCTGAAGAATTTTCACCCGTTCTGGATGCTGACGAACCTGGCGAATGCTTTCTAACGCTGCCGCCGCGAGGGGAGGTGACAAAGAAATCGTCCCAATGGACGTGGGAGAAACATTCAACAAGGGAATCAGTTCCGCTACATGACTACTGATTGCCGCACCCGCAGAAGCCGCAAACTTGGAGAACGTACTCATAATCAAAGGTACAATGCCCCGCTCGATCGCGTTCTGTGGCAAAATCCCAAAATGTTCGTAAATCCCTCGACCGGTTGCACCAATCGCACCACTGGCATGAGCCTCATCCATCACCAGAACACTGCCGTCGTAATGTTGCATCACATCTAGCATGTCGGGCAGGGGGGCAATATCGCCATCCATCGAGAACACGGCATCGGAAATCACCATAATCCGCTCGTCAGGACGGGCATAGCGGCGCAACTTACGAGCTAAGTCCTCCACATCACAATGACGATACGCTCGGACACGGACACGGGGACTATGACCGAACAATTTTCCCGAACGGGTACCCGCATTGGCAACCGCTGAGACAATACAGCCGTGATTGAGAACATCTGTGAGAATCAATGTCTCGCGGGTATTCTGAAATCCGGGCACGGGAATGGCTAAGTGACAAAAGGCATCCATCAAAGCCTGCATTGCCATCCACGCATTGATGAACAACTGAGTGTGAGGCAGATGCTTAAACTCAGAAATTTCCTGTTCCAATTGTCGATGTAAATCGATGCGACCGCTCAAGACCGAACAGGAACTATTGGACGTTCCATACTGAAGGATGGCATCAATGGCGGCTTGCTTCACCGCCTCTTCCTGAACCAACCCTAATACATCATTTGTGCAGAACGTCAATACCGTTCGGCGTTTCCCCGTCGTTGCCTCTTCAATTTCGACTAAATTCCCCCGCTTCTGATGACAGATATATTCATCCGGATCTAAATCACTCTCGTACCAACGCTGAACATACTCTTTGACAACTTGCACAACTTGCTCCTCTCACCCTTTGCCTAGGTAGCCTATTAGCCTATCGCCTCTAGCTAAAGAATTGCTTTATTTTTAGATAAGATAACGGCTATCCAGTCTGATTACTATGCCTAACGAGAGTTGATCTGAAAATATCGGCCCATCTATGAAGCCAACTTCTCAAGAAAGTTGGGTACTGAGGCGGTATCAGCGTCCCGTTGAGCAGGGAGCTGAACAGCCAATCAACAGTCGCCTTTAAAGGTGCCTTCATCCTACCAGTGAATTGTTTGGGGTTGACTCAGTCTGGCTGGGAACATTAACTGACGATAACGCCCCAGACGCCAAAGATTGCTGATTGTTTCGTAGCTGACTCGATTTTTGCATAAATTGTTCATATTGCCGGATAATCAGCCGCTCAAGAGCTATAATAGCCGGGTTAATTTCGACATAGCGCCGCTGTGGATTGGCCAAATAGGTTTGCTGTTCGCTCTCCATCATTTCGATATCTTGGGAGAGAAACTTCATAAAGACGAAATCTCTCAGGACTTTTTGCAGAATCGGTTCGAGGCGCTTTAAGAGCCATTTGGGTAAGCGAACTTTCAAGAAGAAGAAGGCAAAGGAGCGACTTTCCCTCAACCCGATGGGGAGTCGCATCAGGTAAACGGAGGAAATCCCCTCAAGACTTGTGGCGTAATGGGGATAGTTGTAGTTGATGGAGATTCTACGGGTCGTGACCTGGTCGGCCTTGTCGCTCAACCCCAAAAACTTCGCCATCCGGCCTTTATAGGATACGTCATATTCCGCACATACCGAAGTTTCGGTTTCCCGCAAACTCTTGAGTACCGGATTGAACCAGCCCTGAAGATTTTGATGCAAAAATCCATGAAATACATCCATCGCATTTTCATTACAGATGGAAAAATGGGATTGCATGTGGGCGGCTAAAGGTATCATCAAGTAGTCAGGATGGTCAAACTCTGGCACATGGGGCAGCTCTTGGCTGGCAGCGAGGGTCGGATCGCCGGGGAAAAGCCAAATCAGATTATATTTTTCCTGGATTGGGTAACTGCGGGCTTGAGCGCGGGGCAGTTTTTGTCCTTCTGGGAGGTAAGGAATGCCAACACATTCGCCGTTGCCGTTAAACTCCCAACCATGATAAGCACAGGTTAGATGACACCCTTGGACTTTCCCCTTGTGTAGAGCAATGCCTTTGTGAGGGCAGGCATCCTCTAAGGCATGAATTTGATCGGTTTCATCCCGATAAACGGCGATCGCTTGTTGCCAAATCACCACAGGCAGGATGTCCCCTGGCTTGAGCTGGCTTGCCCAACCCACCGGATACCAGTAATTTGGGTTAATGCCTACTTCCCTGACAGCATTTTGAACTGTCTGGCTTTTTAGGGTCGTCGCCAGTTCCATCAATCATGCCTCTTGTGTTTATCTGACAATATTTAGCTTCCGACGCTCCTGAAAGTCAACTCATTGTTTGTGTGCGAATCAAAAAAGCTGTAACAATCGTCTCTACAAATTGAAACAATCTGCATTATTGTTACAGGTTGCTACGAAAACGTCGAGAGGCTGATTTTATGTTGCGCGATCGCAGGCTATTAATACTGTTAGCGGCAGGTTCGCTCACCAACATAGCGGGAGGAGTCGTAGCTCCCGTTTTGCCAGAAATGGTCAAACAACTGCACTTCGATCCGGCGCTAGCCGCTAACTTGGTGAGTATGCATTGCTTGACTATTGCCTTATTCAGCCCTCCCCTGGGCATCTTGGCAGACCAGATTGGTCACTTACGGGTACTCGTTCCCTCACTCATTTTCTACGCCCTGTTCGGTGTCGCCGGAGCCTTCACGCCCAATTTCTGGCCTTTGTTGGCGACACGGGCGTTGTTGGGTGCTGCCAGTGGCGGGATTGCTGCCGCTGCCTTGGGTTTACTGGGGAATCTGTATGAAGGCGAGGAGCGATCGCAAGCCCTAGGACTTACCACCAGTACCATCGCCCTCTCCGGTATTGCCTTTCCCTTAATCGGGGGTTGGGTCGGTGCGACTCACTGGCAATATGCTTTCTATTTGTATGGGTTAGGACTACCCATCGCCGCCATGGCAGCCGTTGGCTTGAGGGAAAAACCAAAAACAAAAGCCAAACCCAAAGCCAAAGCCGAGGAGGATAAGCTGTTGAGCGTTCTAAGACATCCCCAGACACAGCGGCTGTTACTCACCCTTGGCTTGACTTCTGTGGCGATGTATGCAGTGGTGATTTATGCACCCCTCTATCTGGAGCAGAAAATTGGCGCGGACACCGTTGTAAATGGAATTGTTTTGGCATCACGGGCTGTAGGGGCTGCGATGATTTCCGCTTTGGGTGCTAAACGCCTTGCTAAAGCGGTGAAGCCGGCTACGGCAATGGCGATGGGATTTGGATTAATGGCTTTGACCTTAATCACCATTCCCTGGCTCAACCAACTAAGCTGGATTCTGCTCACAGCCGTGCTGTTTGGCGTCGGATTCGGCATCGTACTCCCCACCCTTTACAGCACCCTCGCTAACTTAGCGCCCTCATCCCTAAAGTCTAGTGTTCTAGCGATTGGAACCGGTGCAGGCTTTTTAGGACAGTTTCTTTCGCCCGTCTTGCTAGGGCCGATGCTGAGCTATGGCGGATTAGAAGGAGTATTTTATGCCGCTGCCGGTATCTCCATGATTGCAGGGTTATTGCTGCTGGAGCGATCGGGTAAAAAGTCTAATACTGAGTTGTTGTCTAACGTAGAATTTAACGAACCACGGAGGCACTCCAGGACGCTGAGGTAAGAGAAAGAGAGAGTGATACGTTTGAATGCAACTTGGGTATAACCTGTCGGTTTAAGCGATCGCACTTTCTCAGGACATTTCAGATGTCAAAATGTTTAAAAGCGTTTTTGTGAAAAAAAGTGTGAGGAAAAGAGTTCATGACCGCATTAGCAAAGCTTTGTGTGGGAATTGTCTGCTTTGCCTTGGCCTTTGTCCTAGCGAGTTTAGTGGAATACTGGCTGCATCGCTTGATGCATGTCTCACCTCGGATTGGTGAACGCCACCGAGACCATCACCGCCGTAACGAAGGACAAGGGGTGGTGTGGGAGTTCCGAGATTATGTCAGAGGCAGCTTCTTGGTAATGGGCTTGATGTTTTTTTTCTCGTGGGAGGCTGGAATCGGTTGGTGCTTGGGCGGTGTGAGCTATGCGGCGTTTTCCGCCTATGCCCATCAGCTACAACACGAAAATCCGACCAAATGCTTTTGGATGAAGATGCCTGTTCACTATGTTCATCACAAATACGGCATGTGGCATCACAATTTTGGTCTGGCGGTCGATTGGTGGGATCGGGTGTTTGGCACCTATAAGCCAGTGGAATGGCTGACACAAGAGGAACTGGGCCAACCGGAACGAGGTTATTTACAACTTCGTTGGTGGTAAAGTGTCCTAAGCTTGAAGCGGTGTAGGGGCGGTTATGAGTTGTTGGTTATCCCTGCGTGGCTCCTAACAACGAACAACTAACAACCAACCATTGAACCAATAACAACTCAGTGCTATGCGAGTTTTACTGCTCTATCCCATTTTTCCGACCTCCTTCTGGTCGTTTGACAAAGCGCTAGAACTGATTGGGCGTAAGGTGTCGCTCCCTCCTTTGGGTCTGATCACCGTCGCTGCCATCTTGCCTCAAACCTGGGAATTCCGATTAGTAGACCGCAATGTGCGGCCTGAGACGGAAGCGGATTGGGGTTGGGCTGAACTGGTGATTATTTCCGGCATGATTGTCCAGAAAGCGGATATGCTGCACTTGATTCGGGAGGCAAAGCGACGTGGGAAGTTAGTCGCCGTGGGTGGCCCCTATGTAACCTCGGTGCCGGAGTCAGCGCAGGCAGCTGGAGTTGATTTTCTGGTGTTGGATGAGGGGGAAATTACCCTACCGCTTTTTGTTGAGGCTTTAGAACGAGGGGAAACTTCAGGAGTCATCCGCGCTAATGGGGAGAAGCCGGATGTGACAACAACACCTATTCCTCGATTTGATTTGTTGGATCTGAAAGCCTACACCGAAATGTCGGTACAGTTCTCGCGGGGTTGTCCGTTCCAGTGCGAGTTTTGTGACATTATTGTTCTGTATGGACGCAAGCCCCGCACCAAAGCCCCCGCGCAGCTACTCGCTGAGTTGCAGACTCTCTATGACTTGGGTTGGCGGCGTTCTGTGTTTATGGTGGATGACAACTTCATCGGCAACAAACGCAATGTGAAGCTGCTGCTGCGGGAATTGGGGCCGTGGATGGCTCAACACGACTACCCCTTCCGCCTCTCGACGGAAGCGTCGGTAGACTTGGCGCAGGATGATGAATTGCTGGATTTGATGATTCAGGCCAACTTCACGGCTGTGTTCTTGGGAATTGAGACACCCGACACGGATAGTCTATCCCTGACTCAGAAATTCCAAAATACACGCCATTCTTTGATTGAAGCGGTTGGGAAAATCAATCGGGCGGGATTGAGTGTGATGGCCGGTTTTATCCTGGGTTTTGATGGGGAGAAACCTGGGGCAGGCGATCGGATTATTGAGTTTGTGGAAGCAACGGCAATCCCGAAAGCGATGTTTGGGATGCTTCATGCGTTGCCCAATACGGCCTTATGGAAGCGGTTGGAACAGGAAGGTCGCCTGATGGAACATAATAAGGAAACTCAGGGACATCAGATGGCACTGATGAACTTTATCCCGACGCGACCGCCTGAAGAACTGGCTCGTGAGTATGTTAATTGTTTTTGGGAATTGTATGAACCGAGGCGCTATTTGTCTCGTGTTTATCGGCACTTCATGAACATGAAACCATCGCCGAATAAGGTACCTTTCCGGATGCTGGAGTTGGTAGAAATAAAGGCTGTGTTTACCATCTTCTGGCGACAGGGAATTAAACGCAACACGCGCTTTCAGTTTTGGCGTCAACTTTATTCGATCATGCGGCGGAACCCAGGAGTGTTTGTGCCTTACCTGAGCAATTGTGCTCTGATTGAACATTTCATTCATTACCGCCAAATTGTGCGGAATGAAGTTGAAGGGCAATTAGCTGAATATTTAGCGAACAAAGCTCAATATCAATCTGTAACTCCTCCAGTAGAGTTGGCGGCTATGAATTCGAGTGGTAACTGATAGGTAAATGGCTCATAAGCTGATGTGCATTTAAATCGCATACTTTCTTGAATCTCAACTCAATTAATTCTGTAATGATTAATGATGCCAATTTAATTTTAGTTGGATAGTTGTCTCCTGATTTTAATTTCCCTTGGGTCAGTGACAAACATTCTAACTTTTGACACTAATGTCTGAGAGTTGGTAGCCAGATAGCTTTTTTTCGCGTTTTCCATTCATCACCATCTTCACCCCACCTGCGGGAGCAAGAGTAAACCCACGACGTTGCAGCTTAACAGGTTTATCCTCGGCTAAGGCAAGTTGATACTTGGATAAAATCGTGGCGAGGACTAGTTTCATTTCTAACTGAGCTAAGGGATATCCCAAACAGCGCCGACTTCCACCACCAAAAGGAAGATATTCAGAACAGGAGTATTGGCGCTCAAGAAAACGTTCTGGAAGAAATTCTTGAGCATTAGGATACAAGTCTTCCCGATAATGCACGAGATAAATACTTGGCATGAAAGTCGTCTCAGCATCAAACTGGTATCCTGCAATATTCATCGGTGATTTGGTGATGCGTGGAAAAATTACCGGAAGGACTGGATACATCCGCAGTATTTCTTGACAAACGGCTGTTAAGTAGGGAAGTTTAGCAATTTCCATCGGGTTGGAATTTTCCCCCAAACTGTCCAGTTCGTGTAGCAATTTTTCAAGGACATCTGGATGTTGATGAATCTGATAGAAAGCCCAAGCAAGTGTTGTTGCAGTGGTTTCATGCCCAGCAAATAAAATCGTTAACAATTCATCTCTTAATTCGGAGTCGCTCATCGCTTGCCCATTTTCATCCCGCGCTGCCATCATTAGGCTCAAAATATCGGTACGCCCCTCGTTTCCCTTAGTTCTTCTCTCCTCAATTTCTGCTTGGAGCAAGTCATGAATGTGGCGTTGTCGCTGTTTCATCCGCCCCCAAGGAGTCCACGATCCCCAATCTTGTTGTAAAAACCGCAAAAATAGCATACTGGAGCGTAGGGGAGAATCGGTCATATTGATCCAATCTGTCAGTAAGGGTTTAAGTTGTTGATAACGTTCCCCTTCGCTCAAGCCAAAGACGATTTGTAAAATTACCTCTAAGCTAACTTTCTGCATGGCAGTCCGAGCTACAAAAGGCTGACCGACTTGCCACTGGTTCGCCACCTGTTCAGTAATCAGGCAGATTTGTTGGGCATAAGTCTGTAGTCTTTCCCCATGAAACGGAGGCATTAATAATTTTCGTTCTCGTCGATGACGATTGCCGTCCATTAACATTACAGAATTTTGCCCAATTAGCGGTTTGGCGAGTCCATTGCCACGACCTACATCAAACTTGGAATCAAGGCTGAAAATCTCCTGAATGGCTTGCGGATTACCAACGACTACATAAGAGCCGAGTCCCGAAAGCCGCATCGTAAAGATGTCTCCGTACTTCCGGCTGTATCTATCCTGAAATCCGAGTGGATCAGCGATCCAATTGATCAGTTGCCACCAAGATGGGCTGGTAATGCGATTCGGTAATTGACTCAACATAAAATTCCCCCGCTGAGCTATCCCTATAACTTAACTGGAACTACCGAATTTTAAATCCTTTAGCCGCTAATTGCTGGCTCAAGCTTTGAATAATTACGGAATCAAGAGTATTCTTGCCACTATTGGCCCTCAAAAGGCGCTGTTTTTCCACATATTCGCTCCGCTTTTGAGATAAATCACGAATCATTTTTTGAATAGTCTCTCTTTCAGCTTTCTTTGCCGCTACATATTCTTGTTTTTGAGCTAAAGTCATACTCTGCATAGCTAACGGCAAAGCCTCATTGGGTAATTGCTCAAGAGTAACTCTTCCCTCATTGATAGCATCAATCAAGTCCCAAGAAGCATTGTTATAATATCTCGAAGCTTTGGAACCACCCCGCGTCGCCAAATTGACGCCAGAGTTACTATCTTCAATGACCTGACGCTGTTGTCCTACTTGTCCTTGTGCCCCATAGGGAATATAGGTTTGATTGAGTTTGGCATTCCAAGCTGCTATTTGCTCATCGTAAGGAGACTTAATAAACTCAATTTTTTCGTTTTGGTTAATATTGAAGTGACTTCCTTGTGCTAAAGAAGCGCCTTCAGCCCACAGTTGTCGTTCCTGACTTTCTGCTGAACCACAGTAGATAGTATTAACGAAAGTATCTCCCTTAACCGCAAGAGCAGCGGCTTCTCTCCAAGGTATCGGGCCTTGATCGAAGGGTTCATTACCGGCAATAAAAATAACGCGAAAATCTTCCTTGTCCTTACTCCAGTTTAATTCTCGCATAGCTGAGCGCATTGCCCAACCCGCATATTCTTGACCACCATTAGTTCGGATACTAAATAGCTTTTCAGAAACTAAATCTAATTCAGGAGTAAATCCTGTTAAAAGCCTAACAAACCCTTCGGAGGAGGGTAAATTATCGTTGCCATAATGGTAGAGAGCTACTTCTAATTCGGGGACTTCGCCATCTTTGCTGACTTGAGTTAAATAATTAACAATTTGCCAAAGTTGAGTCCGAGTCTGGTCAATCAGTCCATCCATACTATTACTAGAGTCTAAAAGGATGGCCATTTGAATTTTAGCTTTAGCAAAAGCTTGAGTGGGAAAACCCAAGATGCTTAAGGTTAGAGCTATAGCGAATAAAATCCGAGAGAGTTTCTGCATAGGTTTTTTGGCTTTTCTTATCCAACCGTATTTTCGGCTAATCCCAGTTAAATCATGAAAAAATTCATCGATAGTAAGATATCGTGAAGACATGGCCTGGTTATTTTTAGCTTTTACTTGCTCTTTCCTATCTCTGAGTGCAGGTAACTTATGCAGTTGGTAAAACTCAAACAATCTTAAGAGTTACTTTATTGTTGACGAGTGTAAATCTAAGAGAACTTTTTCATCCGAGTGGCACAAACCGATGGAGAATTACTCTTTAGTAATGGGCGAACGGAGCTAAGGACGTTCTGCTCAGAGCTGCTGGATGCCGGGGTGGATATCGTCACGGTATCAAAACTGGCTGGTCATGCCTCGCCAGTGACAACAGCGAAGTCCTGAAGAAGTCAACAAAAAATCCCCTGCACTCCGGACAGGGGATTTAATGGGATTACCCAAGTGGGTAGCGCCTGCCGTAGGATGCCCGTACAGCCCTACGGGCATGAAAACCGCGAAGCGTCTCGTTCGCGGAGCGTCTCCGACAGGAGAAGAGAAGGGCTGTAGGGCGATCGCTTCTGAGCTAGCAGTAACGAAATACATAGATGCCATGCCCCTCATATTTAACCTTCTTCCGTCAGAATTCCCCTTCCTCAAACGCAGCGAAGCGAAGTTAGGGCGGGGATGAATGGCGGTCAGGATGGTTTTTGTTGACCGTTAATATATTGTTTCACAATTTCTAGCGGTG
>JAMPKV010000046.1 GCA_039962225.1 Microcoleus sp. AS-A8 | reverse complement strand
CAGGATTTGAGAAATTCTGTGCAAAAAATCTTGAGCCAATTAAGTACTCAAGTCATTAGTTCTTTGACAGGATGGCAATTTATTTTAGAGGCTTTATCTGTAGCAGGTATTTAGGAAATTGGTATAACAGTGTGCCCTCCTTCGCTGCAATTAACTGTTCCGCATACAGTTTCGCCAGCAACACAGTGATGTTGCGAGTTCCCACCATCGTGGACAGTCGGCTACAGGCGTCGAAAAACTCCGTATCTGTAAAGCGATCGCGTTTTCCTCGCAGATAGGCACAATTAAACCTAAAACTCGCAGGCGTCGAGAAGTCGGGTTTCTTCAAAAAACCCGACTTCTGGGTGTGAGGTTTATTTACGCCCACCTGCTTATACCGAGTTGCGTTCAAATGTAGTAGATAGCCAGAGCAGGGGGAGCAGGGGGAGAGAAACTACTATCTTTGACTGCAACTTGGTATTAGTACCGCTTTGGGAATTCTTGCATTCAAAATGCCTATCTCAATATTAAGTTGGGTTTCCGTTAGGCTGCTCGTCCTTTAGTGGCATCTGAGCAAAATACTCCTGCACTGAATCGTCGATGAAGCGATAGCATCCGCCTTCTCGTTCCAATAATCCCAGTTGAGTGGCATAGTTGAGGAACTTAGCATAATTCCAAGGAATAGCGCCACTTTGCTTGAGAATCAAGCGCAGCAAAAAATGCTGAAGGCAAGCTAAACCCCCGACATAAATGCCAAAAAACACGCCATTACCAATACCATCAATCAGCAAATCCAGGGGTTCTAACGGTTCTTGCGTCGCTAAGAGGACTCCAGCATAAAGTAGTACCCAGGCTACGCCGCCAATCACTGTAAAGATTCCCGCATTGAGGGCTGATTCTCTAATTCCTTGATTGCTGACGGTTGGATGATAAAATCGGGTAACTAATAGCCCCCAAATAAACCCTTCAATTAACCCCCAAACTAAGGAGTCAGCCATTCCTAGAAATAGCCATTTAAGCCCCAAAAGCAACCAACAAATTAGCGCATCAATGATTCCATAAATTAGTCCCCACCAAAGTCCTTCAAGAAGAGAACCTAAGAAGTGCTTTTGGGCGAATTTAAGAGAAAATTTGAGGCGAGTAATTGGATATATTTCTTGAGTACAGGCGAAAATTAATCCGTAACTTAATCCACCAATGCTTGCACCAAGTAGCCCAGTAGTTCCTACATAAATCAGCGCCACTATCAACCCAGTTATCAGCCCTATAGCAATTCGATACAACCATTTTTGGGTAGATGTTTCTAACCAGGAAGGTTGCATTCTTTCAATGAAAAATTCGGTAGTTTTGTCTTGTTTAAGTTGACGAGCTAGCCAACTTAGCCAATAGTAGGTTTGTTGGATGCTGGGTTCAGTTCCGGGTAGATATGGGGTTTTGCCTGATTCTGGAATAGCTGGAGTCAACAATTTGTCTCGGAGTGTGTCTTGCTCCAATGCTTCAAGTAGGGATTGGTTGGAAGCAAGTGGGGCATTGAGTTGACTATCGAAATTTGACATCGTTGCAGCTAACTCGGATTGGGTTCTGTAAGGCGAGATTTCTTTGAGTTTAAATGCTTACTACGATTTGGAGATTCTTGAGCTTGCTTATTCAGCTTCAGAGAAAAGTCTAATTGCGATCGCATTTTAACCACATGAGGGGCGATCGCACGTTGCGGGGTTCGCCCCAATTTTGATGCCAGACTTAGTGTGTGGAAACTTAAAGAAGTGTTAAGCTTGCAAAACCCAACGACGGAAGAGTTCCACAATAATTTGCCAGCACCCCTCTCTCTCTCGAACTACGTCATGGCGCATCAAAGTCTTGAGAGCTTCTTGTAACGTTTCCTCATCCATTGCTGTAGCCTGAGCTACAGAGTCGATGCTTAATCCCTGTGGGTGAGGTGCTAATGCTTTTAGTATCGCCTGCTGCCCAGAAGCGCCTCGTGTTGCCTGACCCCAAACGCCATCGAAGTAGTAGCGCCCTCGCTTGAAGAATTCGGGGTCGTTGATGACAGCTTCGACATCTTCTACGGTGAAGACTGGGTCGCGGGGGCGTCCTTGCTCGAAAACATAGTCATTGTAGCGGCGAACGAGCTGGAATCCTACGAGCTGAACTAAATAGGGTTGACCTGCTGTGAGGGCGTAGATTTGGTCTAGCGCTTCGGGGATGTAGTCGAGGGGGAAGTCTTCATCTGGGTTGGCGAGAATCTGGCGGGTAGCCCCAGGTTGCAGGAAGCCAACGTGGATGGGGATGACGCTGGCGAAGAAGGGTTGGAAGTAATCGGCTGTCATCTCTTCCAAGGTGTGCAAACCTGCAAAGGCGAATGCCACTTTGGAACTCATTTGCACTAGCCCCCGCAGATACCCCATAAAGTCTTTGGAGATTTTCTCAGCTTCTATCAGTTCCTCGATTTTCTCGAATTCGTCTAGGGCGACAATTAACCCACCGCTAAGATGTGCTTCGACCTGTTTCAAATAGCGTTCAAAGGTACGGTAGGGAAGGTTCAGTAAATCGGCATCAGTTGGAGGCGTGCAGCCTACTGCCTCGGAAATTGCATCACTAATCGCCATCAGTACTTCCCCGACTCCTTGAGGGCTATTTCCCAAACTCAGTAGGTTGATATAGGCTACCTTTACCCCTGACCCTGAACAGTTAGCAGCGTTAAGAAGGATGGAGGTTTTGCCCATGCGGCGGTGACCGTAGAGAACGACTGGTTGTAGTTGATGACCCATAACCCAGAGTTCTTCTAGTTGTCTGAGTATGTCTTCCCGCCCGACGAAGAGATTTCCCTGAACTGGATCGCCGACCACATAGGGATTACTGACAGGTTTGGTGATGGAAATTTCCCCCACCTCTCCAGCTACATTCAGCAGGGCTTCTTTCCAAGTCTGAGCAATGTCTACGATTAACCCTTGTTCTGCTTGGGGTAGAGTTTTGCCTTTGTTCAGGATGGTTGTCAGTTCTCCTAATGCTCGATTGAGAGCAAAGGATTTTGTGGAACGAGACACGCTGCGGTGAACAACCTGGACATCCTCAACTACTCGACGTAGAGATTTAATCGTTTTCCAGGTAGCTGGACGGAGAAGGGGTTCCTTTGGGAAAGTAGGTACTTGAAGGGCAGCAATCGTGTCTGGCTCCTTAGCGTCATGAAAGGCGGTTAGCGTTTGGGCGAGGGCAAACATTTCCTCACCATAGGAAAGAGAACGCACCACTGCAAAAGCCACCATTGCTTTTGCTGGTTCTTCTTCATGCAGGTGCCAAAAACCAGCAGCAGCAGCACGGGCAGGGGTATCTAATCTGCTATCTGTTAAAAAACGAGCTTGGAGACGTTCCTGCCAACGACGAGGGAAGAAAAAGAACAAAGGGAAGGAGAAGAAAGTTTTTACAGCCTTTGACTTAAGCGCTGAGTCCAGAGAAGCGGAGGCAAAACGAACTAACCTCCAATCAAAAGCTGCTTCAGCTAGCTGAACTACGCGAAAAATGGCTTGATCTGGAGGCGTTTCAGCCAGCACCTGATTTACAGCCTGGATAACAGGGATGAACTGAAGAGTGAAAGCCAGCAGTTGGTTAGCGTTCTGCAGACCCGTTTGCCAATCCTGCCGCAGCCAGTTTTTCAGCCGAGAAGATAGCGAGTAGAGCGGAAGTGGTGTGATATGGGGGATCTGCCAGCGTCCATTTGGAGGTGAGCGCAGAGAGAGCAGTAGACCCAACAGCCAATTCTCTGGACGGAGTACCGCTACACCCATCGCCACGATCCACGTTACGCCTATCGCCCCGCCCCACACCAGACCCATCGCCATGCCCAACTTTATGCCCATTGCAATACCCAACACCACACCCATCACCACGCCAAACGCCACATCCGTAGCCACGGCAAACGCTACGCGCATCGCCACACCCATTGCCATGCCCAAGTCCACGCTCAACATCATGCCCACCGCCATGCCCGGCATTGCGAGCGAAGCCAGACGACCCATCACGTTCCACACTGCGCCACCCAGTACGCCGAACACCACGCTATATACTATGCCTACTGTCATGCCCGACACCACGCCGCTCACTATGCCGAACACCACGCTCATCGCCACGCTCATCGCCACGCTCATCGCCACAATCGACCAATCAACGGGAACACCTATCCACTGAAGAGTTACATTCACCGTTAGCGGTGTAACAACTATTAACACCAACCCCTGTATGAGCAACTGGCGCAGGATGAGATTCTGACGCAGCAACTCCCATTGCTTTGACCAATTCATTTCCTGGCTAGGAATATGCCCAGCCTCGAAGATGACCGTATACCACCGCAAAGCCTGAGGGAAGAAAAAGATCCAGTACAACAACCGCAGGTAATCGAGCGGATTCCACAATGACAGGGGACGCTTCAGCTTGGGTGCTAAGTCTAAGCGTGGAACAGGGCGCTGTTGGCTCATCTGACCTCCTGCACCATTATCGGTAAGCCGCCAAACCCCGCCCGGAAATCAATTTCCGGGCTAATAGCTAAAGTCCTCTTAAGAGGACTAGAAAGCAGTATTAGAGTCCACTTTAGTGGACTTGAGCTATAAGCCAGGGATTTGAATCCCTGGCGGATGTGAACGACAGACGAAGATTCTGCAAAATGTAACTTCATTCCCCGCCCTCCATATACCGGGAATAAGTTCGATAACACAACTGCATCAATCGCCGAGGATGTCCGCCACTTTCCTGCACTAGCTGAATAATTTCCTCCTTACTAAAACGCACCGAAGTCATAGCAAGACGCGCATCAATAAAAGCACGGGCAGTAGTTTCGTCCCAAGGTTTTAGGTTCTCCTCTTGGCAAATGCCTGCAAGCGGAGAAGTCTTGCCTTCATCCTGACTATCGTTAAAAAGACGCTCCAGGGGTTCACTCGCCGCTAAAATCAGCTTCAGAGGAGCAGTGCTGCCTTCAGCTAAACCACGCAAGCGATCGCGTACTCCACGAGTAAACCCTTCCCACGTCATCTTCCCCACATTATCTATAGCTAATAAGATTCTGCGATCGCGCAAATTGCGAGTTAGGCTATAGTCCTTGCTTTCAGGGATACCAATCTCGTGACACAAAGCACTGTAGAAGTCATTTTCATCATTAACCCAATTCAAATCTAGGAAAACTGACTGACGCGGTGAATGGAGGCAACTTTCCGCCAGTTGGCAAATTTTCCATAACAGAGAGGACTTGCCGATACCCTCCTCTCCGATTAGAGCAACACTACTACCGCTATTGAGAACCTCGAATACCCGCCGGATTTCCCTGTCTCGATTAAAGAACAGTTCGAGATTGTCTACTATGCCATGTTGAGGAGTGAAAGGGTTTGTCAGCTTTGAAATGAGTTTTGGGGAAGATGAAATATTGTCCGCTGGCTGTTGACAGAGTTGCTCTATTGTGTTTACAAAATTGGCTTTATTGACTTTTATTTCTAATAATTTACTAATTTTTTTAAATAACTCAGAAGCAGTTTCTTTGACAGTTTGATAAGCCCAATTAGTTTCGTCACTAATTACTTGGTAAGTTTTACCTTGCCAAATTCCTAAAATAACATCTTTTTGGCCCTGACTTAAGCTAGTTTTTGTTTTTTCCAAAAATAGCCTATTGATACATTCAAAGGCTTCTTCTGAATTCATTGTCTATGATTTACTTCCATAAGCGGATTTAAATTCAACTGAGTCAGAGAATACTCTCCTCAACAAATCAACCTTAACCTACTTTTACATACCTTACATACCAGGGTATAGGCAGTGGGCAGTGAGGCTTCCTACTTCCAAATACTTACATCTAGAAAGTCCAAGGAGATGATGGTCTTGTAAAGACAAATAGACATTAAACACAATTATGAACACTTCTCCGAAAACTCAGCCGTATCTTGAACAGCAGCAGCACGCGAATCAGTCATTGCACTGTCAAAAAGCAGTAGGCCAACCAGAACAATTGATTTGTACGATTCAACCCGTGATCCCTACAGCACCCAAACAATTAAATCCATCGACATTTCTGCAATATGTAGATGCTCTAAGCACAATTATTCATGGGAGTACTCTTCTTGTTGTTGCCTTAACTCAATTTAGCAAGATTTTTGTGCCTGTGATAGGTCAAAAGCCGGACAAAAAGACGAACCTGCCCATTCGACGAAGCGCTAAGCGTAAAAAATAACATTAGTTAGTTTTAGCTTAGATTTGGTACTCGCCCTTCACCCACCAGGGAATCAATTCCCTGCATCATAGCGAAAGTCCTCGAAAGAGGACTAAAGACTAATTATCCAAAGCTTTCAGTCCATTTTAATGGACTTTATCTATTAGCCCGGAAATTGATTTCCGGGCGAGTCTTGTCATTTATTTACAATTTTGTGCTTATTTAAACCTGTAATTTCTCTGAAATTATTTTTGATTTCGTAGCAAAAAATACTTGCCTAAACGTAGACAAGTTATTACAATAATAATGTTGCAACACCAGCCGATCAGAAGCCAACCCCGCACCGTGGAAAGTCAAGGGTTGGCTCTGGCTCCCACAAACGAAGGAGTTAAATTCATTATGACCAAAAAACAGTGCCTTAATCCTTGGGCAGTGGCGCGTCAACTTCCCAGCCTAAAATGGTTAATCATTGGTCGCTATCGCTCTCGCTCCGATGCAGACGGACATCTGCTGTTATTGCGTCAGCGTGTCCCCAACATCCAATTTAAGGTTGTCTTCGATGTGAGCGATCGCAAGCAATAGATCCAGGAACTTACGCAAAATCGGCTGAGTCGCCCCCCTAACCCCCGAATCTTGGGGGGAAAATTGAACTCGCCCAGATTTGGGGAACAGGGGGGTCAATGTGCAGCAGCACAAAAGGGAGATGGTATGAGAGCAATCAATCTGGTTTCCTATGTCTCTAGAGCCGTTTATCTAAAATTGATAAAGCCGCTAGCCGATTTGGAATTATAGCAATGGTTACACAGCTACAATCTTCCGCCCAAAAAGACATCATCTACCCCGACAGCGACGAACAGCCGATGGCAGACAATACCCAGCAGTTTGAATTAATTGTATGGATTAAAGAAAACTTAGAACTATTGTTTGCCAACGACCCGAATGTATTTGTTGCAGGCGACCTGCTATGGTATCCGGTTGAAGGGGATAACAAGCTTCGCCAAGCTCCAGACGTAATGGTTGCCGTTGGCAGAGCGAAAGGATACCGAGGCTCTTATCAACAATGGCTCGAAGACAACATTGCGCCTCAAGTCGTGTTTGAAATCTGGTCACCTGGGAATCGTCCCTCTAAGATGGCTCAGAAATTTGAGTTTTACGATCGCTACGGCGTAGAAGAATACTATCTGTATAAACCGGATTTAGTCGATTTAACAGGTTGGCAGCGTCGTAACTCACGATTAGAACTCATTGACCCAATAGCTGGTTGGGTAAGTCCTAGACTAGGAGTACGCTTCGAGTTGTCTGAGTCAGCACTTCAGATTTATCGCCCTGATAGTCAGCCGTTTCTCACTTATTTGGAACTGGCACGGGATAGAGAGCAAGCTGAAGCTAGAGCAGAACAAGCTGAAGCTAGAGCAGAACAAGCTGAAGCCCAACTACAAGCTCTCCGTGCTTTACTTCAAGAACGAGGAATTAATCCAGACGCACTGTGACAGAAATTAACTTACAAGTCGAAGAAAAGGCCGATCGCATCGATCTCTACCTTTCCCAACACCTTCCCGATCTCTCGCGCTCACGCATTCAGCAACTCATCGAACAAGGACAAGTCCAGGTTAACGACAAAATCTGCACCTCTAAAAAAGTAACTGTGCAATCGGGCGATCGCATTTCCATCACCATCCCCGAAGCCAAACCCCTGGATTTACAACCTGAAGCCATCCCCCTAGACGTTCTGTACGAAGATGACTCCCTGATCATTATTAACAAACCCGCCGGCTTAGTCGTCCATCCGGCTGCCGGTCATGAAAGCGGCACTCTCGTCAACGCTCTCCTGGCACACTGCACAAATCTCGCTGGCATTGGTGGCGTTCAACGTCCGGGAATTGTCCACCGATTAGATAAGGATACAACCGGCGCGATTGCGATCGCTAAAACCGATCAAGCTCATCAACACCTACAAGCCCAACTTAAAGCCAAAACCGCCCAACGGGAATACTTAGGCGTTGTCCACGGTGCGCCATCCACCGACAAGGGTACCATTGACCAACCCATCGGACGCCATCCTGTAGACCGTAAAAAAATGACAATCTTGCCAGTGGATAAAGGCGGACGTACCGCTATCACCCACTGGCAAGTTAGAGAACGATTGGGTAATTACACCCTAATCTATTTTCAACTCGAAACCGGTCGCACTCACCAGATTCGTGTTCACAGTGCCCACATGGGGCATTCCCTCGTCGGCGACTCTGTTTATGGCAGTGGTCGCTCTGTAGGGGTTAATCTACCGGGTCAGGCACTCCACGCTTGGCGACTCCGATTGCAACATCCAGTTTCTGGAGAGTGGATTGAGGCAATTGCCCCTCTTCCACCAGCCTTCATCACACTCCTGGATGTGCTGCGGCGACGTGCTGATGCACTAACGCCGAGGCACCCTTGATAAATAATCGATGTTCTGTGCTGACACCCGTGGAACTGGGTTGGTTTTGGGAGCAATAGACCGTGCCATATCTGCATACAGAGATGGGTCGCCTGCTCTTGCCGTCCTCTCTTGTGGCTTGAAGGTACGTACCTCGTTTTGCCAGATGATTTGAGGAAAGCCCAGTTGCGAACGGTGATAAGCGTCGTAACGGGGAGATTTGATATTGAAGGGTCGTTCACCCTCATTCCGGCTGTGTAAAACTCGACGCAGCTGATAGGGGACGGTGTTGTACCCAAAATTGTTCAGGTACTCGTCACTATTGAGTAGTTGATCGACGAAGCCTGCAATACCCTTGGTAGCAACTACAATTGACCAAGCGATTTTTTCCCGTTCGCTGTAGACATCACGTCCCAGCACCCGTTGCACGCATTGCTCAACAAAACGATAGTTGCTGTTTTTCTCATAGAAGCTGTTTCTGAAAGTCTTAGAAAGCAGCAATCCACGAATGAAGTCCCGCACAGTGCTTTGACCATTGCGGAGCTGAGATTCAAGAGCAGGCTCTCGGTCCCAAGCAAAGGCATAGAAGAAGATCTGGCGGTAGGCGGCTTCAATCAGAGTATCCATATCTCCAGAGGAGAGCAGGTTATCTGTTGTAAAAATTCTAGGTTGTTCATCACCAGGAATTTCATATGCAGCTACGCGCTGATTTTGGCTTTTAGGTGAGTAGCTTAATAAAGGTAAGGCCACGTTGGCAATCTCCGTAATCTTAGAAAATCTTACAAACCTTAAATTTTAAATATATAGCAAATCCTGTACCAATCCCTAAAAAAGTAGGTGTCTCTTTGATTGAAAGACACCTGAAAAAATTGCTAATCGTTGTCTAGTGGCAGTTTCAGGAATAGCCCATCCAAAAAGTCAGTGAGTTGGCGAGCGATGCACAATGAGGCCAATTTCGCAAGTATTTCTCCATATCGGGTTTCCAACGTGGAGGTTCTAATCCCAATCCCAAGCAAAGATGAGAAATAACATTAAAAAACTGCCAATCGTGACCAGGAGAGCCTAAATGAGCATGAGCGTATTCATGCACAACAATACTTAACCAATCTTGAGGTGCTGTTCGTCCTACATCAATCAGGATGACAGCGGGATAGACCATAATATTGCACAAGCCGTCTATGCCATACTCAGTTGCTAGAGGGGTTGCCAGGATGTGCATAGGGCGACGTTGTTCAGGATGAAAGCAGCCATGACAGGCTTCTAGATAGGCATTGAGTTCAGCATTGATGGCATCGATGTGATTGCCAATCCAGGTATAAATGCGCTCACTTTCCCTCAAATCATCTGTCACGTCAAGCATTTCTGGCTCTAATGCCAACTGACGCACAGCAGTCAAATACTGATAACCACGCACAAAGGGAATTACACTAATTGTCGATTCACCAACCCAAGGTGGACTGAAACTGTCTGACGGCCAAGACATCCTGTGCTTGTTGAGGTACTAAAGTTTCACGGCGTTCATCATCTAAATCAGAGCCAATGCGAGTTTCGACACACAAGGAGGCTGTGCTAAATCCACCAAAGCGCTTGACTGTACTGGTTCGCATCCGCACATCTGAGTTGACGAAGCAGAATCGCTCTTCAGAACTCATCGTTTCATATTCGGTTAACAGAACCAGGGCATCCTGATCATCGATCAGATAGCGACCCGCCACTGGCACAATTTCGGCATAGCCTCTTTCTCGCAGTAAGCTGCCCTGTCTAGGATTATCCGGATCAGGGACAATCACCATTACGGTGGAGCCAGTGTGATTTTCCTCTTCGCTTCTATCCCAGGCCATCGTCCCCTGCCAACTCACCAGTGCTCCTCCCGCAGCTAAGCTAGGTTCAACCTGATGCAATCGACAAATCTCTACCACTTGGGGATGATCGGCTTCTAAAGTTGCCACATCGATTTCTGACTCTCCTGTCTCCGCTCGCCTAAAAGCAAGGTGATGGGTCGTGCGCTGCGATCGCCACTTACCAGCACTTAGCTGAAAAAATTCCATTCCATCCATCTATATGTATCTCCTGCGGAGGATTGCTCACCGTTTTGGCTTTTTTAACATTCCCTGATTATAGAGTCCCTGTCATGAAGTTTGGATGATAAAACTCCACACTTAGCTTATGGAAGTTTGAAGCCCCATAAGCTTTTTGACCTCAACTATCTAAGTGTGAGTTCAAAGGCGTGTTCCAGTAAGCGAAGATCTCGGCTAGTTTGCGAGTACCTCCCGCTTACGCTCACAAACTCACTGCTAGCCATTGCCTTGCTTGGTTTGCGAGATCACCTTAACTGATGGGCGATCGCCTTGAACACCTAAGACAGTATCTACGGTCAATGTGGGTTTGGTCTATCTAGAAACATTGCGGCTTTGCCACTTGTTCAAGCGAACTTCTCCAATTGCCGCCAAGGAGCGTAACTGGGCAATTTGTTGCCGTAACGTAGCGAGTTCAGTAGCTTGCTCTTGGGATTGCTGTTTTACAGATTCGTAGCTTGACTGCTGACTCCTCTGTATGACAACCTGGCTCTCTAATTGACCTCGGAGTTGGGCAATTTGCTGCTCTTTTTCGGCAAGCGCCTGATTCTGCTGTTGCGACTGCTGTTGCAGGGATTCATAGCTGGACTGTACCGTTGTGTACTCACTCATCCCGCTTTGCAGTTGCTCTTGCAATTGAGCAATTTGTTGCTCTTTTTCGGCAAGCGCCTGATTCTGCTGTTGCGACTGCTGTTGCAGGGATTCGTAGCTGGACTGTACCGTTGTGTACTCACTCATCCCGCTTTGCAGTTGTTCTTGCAGTTGAGCAATTTGCTGCTCTTTTTCGGCAAGCGCCTGATTCTGCTGTTGCGACTGCTGTTGCAGGGATTCGTAGCTGGACTGTACCGTTGTGTACTCACTCATCCGGCTTTGCAGTTGCTCTTGCAGTTGGGCAATTTGTTGCTCTTTTTCGGCAAGCGCCTGATTCTGCTGTTGCGACTGCTGTTGCAGGGATTCGTAGCTGGACTGTACAGAGGCTTGCTCGGCAACCCTACTCTCTAATTGACCTTGCAATTGAGCAATTTGTTGCTGTAAATCAGTAATTATATGGGCTTGCTCTTCCGACTGCTTTTGCCAGGATTCATCTTGCTCTGAGGACACGCTCTGGTCTTTTTGTTTGGCAAGCTGATTGTTTGGTTGCACCTCTGTAGTCGCCCCATGAAGCTCGCTGCCTTTTGCCGCTTCATCAGCATCTACCTTGATGGGAAGCTTGATTTCTGCCGAATCACTATAGATCGTGATCCGGCCTGTTGCCATAGCCTCACAAAACTCAGACGGAGATAGTCCTGCTTGTTGAGCCAGCGTACTCAAGAAATGAAGCCCTTTAGGTGTAAGGGACTCCCCCATCTTGACTGGTGTTTTTGAGTGCAAGTTGGGAGCGCCACGCCTCTTCTTTGGCATTGGCATTTTCTTCCGATGATTTTCCAATGATTGACTGGCATTAAGTATAGATCTATCTGCACAAAAACTAAATAGATGGATACGGGTTTAGGGCAGAACAGATATCGCTGAAAACTCAAAACTCACAGCAACCGCGCAGGGAACTACTTAAGAACTGGCACAGGTTATTGAAGACTTTGAGTTATGTTTATCGTGTAGCTAGCGCTAAATTTGCAGTCTAAATTAACAGCAACTGGCTCAAAACCTCATCCAGCCGTATGAGGAAGCAGAACTTTATGAGTATTTAAATAACTCTAAAATCCCGTAGGGAAGGCTTTGAGAGTATCTGGGATGTTTAATAGTTATTGACGCTTCTGTTCCAGCCAAAGCAGCCTTGTTGCTGTGCTTTGGGGAATCTTCGTTACTTTGGTTGGCTGACCCCCATTAACATCAACAAGGTAAAGAAAATTAGTACACTCATAAGGACTTATTGGTAACCAAGGCCGATGACATTTACCATCGTACCCAGCTGCAAATACAATTTTTTGCCCGTCAGGTGACCAAGCAAAGTCTTGAATCCCACCACCTGGACTATTAGGAGGTGGAGGAAACAGTTTTCGCAGCTTTTTAGTCGTCAGGTCTATTAGCCATATCGTTTCACCTTTGATGTTAAAGCTGTTATTGGCTTTGGCACTACTGAGTAAAGCGAGATAGCGACCATCCGGCGACCACTTCATGGCTTCATCATTAGAAGATAGAGATGGGTGTATCTGAATTGGTAAATCATCTTTGGCATCAAGGAGTACTTGCTGGTTACTCCCGTCCGAGTTAATTTGATACAGCGTCTTCAAGGTTTTCTTGGTATCCCTGTGCCAGAAGGCAAGGACTTTGCTGTCTGGTGACCAAACTAGCTGGTAAACACTACCAGGAGCGAGTTGAGTAATACGCCGCGAACGTTTACTGGCAATATCGAACAGGTAAACATCTTCGACAATGCCAGAGGTTTTGTCACTAAAGCCGTCTGTATAAGCGACCGTTTTCCCATCTGGAGACAAGGTGTATTGATTACTGCTGCCAAGACTTTTGTCCTTGATGTTTAAGACTTCTATAGAACCGTTGGGATTGATGGATTTTTTCGCGTATAGAAGTCGTTGAATCTGAGGAGACCATGACACATACGACCTCCTTGTTTCTTCGTTGAGAGCGCTTGGAAGACTGTTGGGAAACTCCCACTTAGACATCTTCCAATCTGTGGGGTTTACTATATACCAACCCTGTTGCTTGTTAATTTGGGTGAGGTTGAGGATGACCTCGCGATCGCTTGGTAAACTGGTAATGCTCTTGATGGGCGCAAGGATTGACCCATCACACCCACCCAAAAACATACCGATTAGAACGAACAATCTTAGCGACTTGAAAGAGACTTTCATGTGTTAAACAGCGGCGCTTAAGCCTCACAGGAGATAGGAGCCTCAAATTTCTGTCCTTCAAGTCTAAGCGTGGACGTATGGCGGCTATGCAACCTCACATTCGGCTTTTCCAACTGTCACATTCATTCTCACCTAATATGGCCATTGGATAGAGGTTGCTCTATTTTAGAAGTTCTACCCTCGCATGACTACAGAAAGCTATGTTTACTAAATAGCCATAGGTTAATGCATGAGTTAGCTGAGTAATAATCCGTCTTACTTCCTTGACCTGCACGATTACTTTACTTCCAAGTATAAATACTGCCGTCTCTCCACCTACTGCCCAAATCCGTGAACTGTAAACATGACGACCCGTAGTGGTGTTGTAAAACTGACCCTGAGGATTAATCATCACCTAGGAGCCTTTCATCAGGTTATTCGTTTCAACGACAAGTTTAAAATCTTCTTCTGATAGAGGTTGGTATCGTTTCAGAAGCACCTCAAACGGCTCAGATGAAATCATAAAATCTTCAACACTTGCGTCATTTGGCCCCTGTACTGCTAGCACTTGAAAAATCATCCAGTACTCGGAACGCACCCGTCGAACCAATGCTGACATGTCTTTGTTGAAGTTAAGGCGGGTGACAACCGTATTCAGCTTGGCAGAAATTTGGTGTCCATCTACTTACCAAACATCCCCCATTGGGCTAATTGCAGTTTCCTGTCTCAAGGATGAGGGTAAGATGAAAAATTATAAGAAAACTTAATAGAGTAGTTTATGATACAAAAATGGCGCATCCCATTCAGCTAACAGAACGCTCATTGGGCAAAACACCCACGCTTGCTACTATAGCCTCGCTCTGTCTTGCTCTGCTCTCGATTGCTTCTGCCGCAATTTTCATGAAATTCAGCGAACAGGAAATTAGTCCCTACGCTACAGCATTCAACCGTTTTTGGATGACCACAGTCATGTTGGGATTGTGGGGCGGGTTTAAGGCAGTACGCCGACGACAGGAGAACAGCGAAACGCCCCAATTATCCCCTTATACAGGAGCGATCATCGGACAGTTATTTCTGGTAGGGGTGTTTTTAGCTGCCGACTTGATTCTCTGGGCCTGGTCACTGACGCAAACTAGCGTAGCTAACGCCACGTTACTGGCAAACCTGACGCCAGTATTCTCCTGTTTCGGTGGATGGTTATTCTATCGCAGACGCTTCGACCAGCAATTTCTGCTTGGCATGGTCATTGCGATCGCTGCCATTTTTGTAATTGGATTTAATGATTGTCAAGTGGCTAATGGCAAATTTCTGGGAGATATTGCTGCTCTAATTGCGGCTGTCTCTTTCAGCGTGTATCTGTCGGTACTGGAACGGCTCCAAAGCCAGTTAGGGGCTACAAGGATTTTGTTGTGGAGTTCAGCGATCGCTACACTAGTATCCTTGCCGATTGTACTGATTGATGGAGGTCAAGTGTTTCCAACCTCCTGGCAGGGATGGCTAGCAGTTATTGCTCTAGCTGGTGTTTGTCAAATCCTGGGACAGGGAATGCTCGTACACAGTCTTGACCAGTTGTCATCAGAATTCGTGGCTTTATTTCTGCTTTTAGAGCCGATACTGGCTGGAGTTGGAGCTTGGGTCTTGTTTTCAGAACAATTGGGTTTGTTGAATCTGGTGGCGTTTGCGATCGCCTTGGTAGGCATATACCTTTCTCTCTCCAGTCCATCTGCACTCAGAGATGAAGCAATTCAACCCAATTTAGCAACGTTGCCGCTAGAAACTGACCCGAAAAATCGAGAGCCAGAAAAAAATCGAGAGCAAGAAGTGGTTAATGTTGTACTCAACAGTTGTGTTGCCAAAAATGCTTGAGAACAAACACTTATGGCAAAAGGCAAAAGGCAAAGGGCAAAAGGCTTTTATGTTTATTACGATTACGTGGTTGTTTGGGCCGTTAAATGTGTCCTAACCTTTATGGCGAAAACTATACAACCCTCGACTGTATATGGAAACACTTAAGTTAGAGAAGCGATCGCTTAACGACTTCTTGCCCTACCCGAATTGTTTCATCCAGTAGCCTTGAGTCTACCTGCTTGTCGTTTGGACTGTGATAGTTAGGCTCTTGACCTCGGTAGAAGAAGAGTACCGGTACCCCTGCTGCGGCAAAGGGTGCATGGTCGCTGCCGCCGTCGGTTTGGAAGGTTGAGATTTTTGGGTCGGCGGCTAGTGCCAACGCTGTCAACGATGACGAACCCCCGACACGAAGCTGCTTATTGACCCCAACCATATCGAAATTCAGCATCGCCTTAAGCCCAGAGAGGAACTGGGGCTGAGCTGCCTTCACGAAAGCTTTTGAGCCGTGAAGACCGTCCTCCTCGCCGTCGAAGGCAACGAACCATGCTTGGCGAGCAAGCGGTGTGGCAGACAAATTCCGGGCAATTTGCAGGACGACCGCCGTCCCTGAAGCGTTATCATTTGCACCCGGTGAGCCGACGACTGAGTCATAATGACCACCGAGTAGTACGCTTGGTCTTGTCACGCCCTCAAGATGAGCCACGATGTTGCGCCCAGTGATAAGACCCTGTCTAGTATTCACATTCAGGCTGACCTCAAGTGGTTCACTTGGCCTGCGATGGACGCTAGCGCGTCCCGCTTCGCTAACAAGTAAAGCCTTACCTTGCTCACCGGAGAGCGCTAGTACTGGAATCGGAGTCGCACCACCGAGAGTTCCAGAGAAGTTGCCTGACTCCGTGTTGACGATAATTAAACCCACTGCACCGGCGGTTGCCGCATTCTGAGCCTTTTGGAGAAAGGGTATCTCACCGCGCCGTACAATAGCGATCGCACCTCTAACATTGACAGAGGCGAAATCGGCAGACCGTCCGACATTCGGGACGACAACGAGCGGTGCTTTAAGCTTTGCAGCTAGTGAGCCATTCAATGCCCGTCCGGGGATAGTCATGTCGCCGACGGTGAGGGTAGAGCCTAAATCCTGAAACTTTGAGTAAGTGAAGGTCTGGACTTGAGCCACGTAGCCCGCCTTGCGGTACTCCTCCAGCAGGTAGGTGCTGGCTTGATCCATCACGGGTGTCCCAGCTACCCGTGGGCCGAGGGCGACCAAGGCTTGAACATCGGCGCTAGCACGACCGGGCTGGCTAGGGCTTTGGGCTGGCTGATTGGGCGTAGGTTCTTGAGCTTGTTCACTTGGCGTGGGTTGTTGGGCTTGTACCCCAAGTGAGCCGGGTGAAGTACACCCAGAGAACCCAAGACTGAGAACACTCGCACTTGCAACCAGCAACTTCATCAATAGCTGTAATTGCATCGCATTTTTTTCCTTGATATCGCCGATTAACTTTCAAATTTCAATTGACTTCTGGCTGACTGTCTGAAAGGGAACTATGCCACACCAGCCAGCGGTGTAGCAGCATCATCAATACGACCAGTGGCAACATCAGAATTGGAATAATTTCCAAACCAGCCCAGTTAGCCAGAAAGCCGACGCCTGTTGGGATGCCGGCGGCTCCCAAACTAGCGACACTGGTGAGAAAGCCGATCGCCGCGGGTACCAAGGGCGTGGCTACCCGTTGGGGTACGAGTAACATGGTGGTGGGAAAAATGGCAGCGAGTGCGAATCCCATTATAGGCAGGCTCAACACCTGATTGGGCAGTAACCACCAACTCAGTAGGCCGACTGTTAGCAAGGTTAACGAGAGGTCAATCAGGCGGACGGTTCCCAGACGTTTGATCACGTATCCCATTCCCATCCGTCCAATCGTCAGTCCCATCCAGTAGGCACTGATGCTGTAGCCTGCTACCATTTCCGGCGTTTTCCGGCTGATGGTCTGGACACTATACGCCCAATTGCCGATCGCTACCTCAGTACCGACATAAACCAGCAACAGCAGACCCGATACCAAGACAGCAGGTGTACACAGGGCAGTACGCAGATTTGCCCTGGCGTCTCCACCCGATACGGTCACCTGCTGAGTCAAGGGCTGGTAATCTGTCGCGATCGCCCAAACCATTCCCGCAACTAGCAACCCGACAACGCCCGCAAACACGAGATAGACCATACGCCAAGGCAGATGCATCCCTAACAGGGTTGTTGCGATCGCAGGACCGAGTAATGCCCCTGTGCCATAGAAACCGTGAAGCATTCCAATGAAGTGGGCGTGACGTGAATCATTGACGATATAGGTGTTAATACCCGCATCAATCAAACCAATTCCCAGTCCCAAGGCTGTACCCGTCACCACCATCACAGCCCAAAGTGGAGCACTAGCGTAAATGATTAGGGCACCTGTCAAGAAAGTGGAGGCAAGCAGTAACATGCGAGCTAACCCGATGTGATTGCTCAGCAGGCTACTCGTAAAGGCGGCTACAAGATAGCCTGTAATCTGACTGAGAAACAGCAGTGTAACGGTTGCTGGAGTGAGATGGAAGGTTTGCATGATCGACGGCAGCAGCACGCCTAAACCACCTTCTGCCATGCCGATCGCAATGAAGGCATAAAATGCCAGGATAAGACCCAACCGGGCTGGAGCGCGATCTCTGGTAATTTGTTGACTGCGTTGAGGCATACACCGACTGGCTGGACAGGACACACGGTTCAGTCTTCACAATAGGCTGTGAAACTCCAGTCCGCCATTTGCTTTTGACTGATTGTGGATTTACTACTTGGGTTGGCTCAACCCTGATAAGTCCGCGATCACATATTCCAAGCCTGCCACTACCCGTGCTAGGCGATCGTAGTTAACTTTGTCGGGGGTATCGTCTGAAGTGTGATAGTAGGGATAACGGAAAGGTGCAGTGTCCGTCACCATGATTCCGGGATAACCCTGCTGCCAGAACGACCACTGGTCAGACCAACTCACACCCGTAATTTCGTTAGGCAGTGCAGTCCCCTCAGAAGGGAATTTGGTATGACGGCGGAAAGAGGCGATCGCCTCTTTTACCAGTGACCCGGAAGCGAGATTGCCAATGAAGCTGATGAAATTCCCTTGAAGCGGGTAGATAGAGGATAGCTCAGGTAAAGGATATCGCTGGCTACCGATCTGATCAGAATAATACCCAATCGTTTCCAGACTGAGCATGGCAACGACGTTTTCAGAGCGCTGTTTGCATCGAGAAGCATAAACCAAACTCCCCATCCCTTCTGAGAAGAAAAAAGGCGGCTCCTCATTCACAAATTCAACAAACCGTAAGGTTCTAGAAGGCTTTTTCCCTGCAAACAGACGCGCTAGCTCAACAGTGGCAGCAGCGCCAGTGCCGTTGTCGTTTGCACCCGGACTGCCAGATACCGAGTCGTAGTGTCCGCCGACGATTACAATCTCGTCAGGTTTTTGAGTACCGGGGATTTCGACTTCAAGATTGTAGTAGGTCTGGTTGTCAATGGTGTATCCCTGCCGTTGGACTTGATAGCCAGCTTGAGCGAATGAAGCGTCTAGGAAATCAGCCGCCGCCATTAGTTCTTTGTAGTGTAGGAAGTTGCGTTCTCCAATTTCACCAGCCAGCTTTTCGACATCCCGGCGGAGGGAATCCCCTAGCGCCACTTCCTTTGGGGTCAATGGTGGCAACTCTCTTCGGTAGCTTTCTCCAGGCATCTGAATCATAGTGAACCAACCCCAGCTAATGAGAATACCCAGGATGATGAGGAGTACCGTCAACAGGAGTAGGGCGGCTCGAAAAAGTCGTTGCACGCCCAAAGGACGATTTTTGTTGGTGTCCCCCTCATCCACAACTTCTCTTCTCGATTAGGACTCACAAGAGTGGGTATTCAGGTATTTCAGTAGCTTAAAGAATTTGTCTGGCGAAAACTTGGCTCTAGGGTGGGATTTCATAGAGGGGTAACTTCTAATGCTTGAGTGCTACTCCTATTAAGACCAACGACCTGATAATGATCATGGAGATGGCTGATACTAGATTTAGCACCGTTGATTTGAGAAACACTGACAATCGCCACATGGATAATGAACGAACCCTCTCCCCAAAATATTGCGGAACAACTCCTTGCTGATCTCAGGCAAGAGCAACAATTGGTGAATTTGATTATCAAAGGATGTATTGAGAATCGATGGGCACTGGGAGAGGAAGAAACAGAGCTGACTGAAGCGATAGTCTACAATGCATTCGAGGCATATGCTGTCGCAAGAGGGATGCCACTGAAGGAGGCGGAGCGGTTTTGTGAACAACATCTAGATGAATTAATTAAGCGTATTCAAGCGATACTTTAGACTGATTCCAGGTTTTCTTGTAGTGCGGCTTCCGCTCAGCAGATAGTAGCAAGAAACCTACGAGGGTGGCGATCGCATGGTTATCTCGGTGAGTGACGATGCAAATACGCAAGTCGTTGTGCGTGAATCTCTGTAAGACGGTTGAACGCTTCTTCTGTGTATCTTGTCGCTTCTCGCTCAATGGCGAACCAGACTAACTTCAGTGCTTTCAAGTCTCGGCAGGCACGAATTAAGGTGCAGCAAGCGGCTACCCATTGCTCTAGCTGACGATAGCTGATGAAGTAGCCGCCCCTGCCTTGGATATGCACCCAAAGTACGTGCTTCCACTTTTCCCAACGCCAAACTCTGCTAGGGTCAGTTTTGAGATATTTGGCGAGTTGTTTGCGGGTGATGACGAAGGTTTCGGGGTTGATGCGGCGGCGCAGAACGTTCATGGCTGTTTGGGAGTAGGTGCAGTCTGTGCTGAATCTGGGAAGAACCCCTCCCCAGCCCTCTCCTCACTAAAGCTCCGGTTAGCAAGGGGAGGGAGCCGGATTAGTCTTATTTCCCCCCTTAATAAGGGGGGTTAGGGGGGTTAGCCGGAGCTCATACGAGGAGGTCATTCCGGAGACTTGGGCACGCAGGTTTCTACCTCATCTGGCATTACGTCAAAAACAATTTCATACGGGACGCTGGGAATCATTTGCTTGAGGATTCGCAGATGTCCTTCCGCGTCTACTCGGCGGCGAAAGCGTCCGACGATGAGGGTACGCATATTGGGGAAGGGTCGGATGATGCACCAAGGATTGAGCCGTTCTAAGTAAGTCATTATGCTGTCCTAATCTGGTTGGCAGGTTGCTTTTTTAGGGCGCTTTGAATGATGGTTTCGATGGTTTGGCGATCGCGATCATTGTCTTGCGGGTGGAGTACCCAGGCGCTGATGGGGTCGGGCTGGTAGGTCAGCTTGTAGAAGCGATCAGGGGTGACAATGATTTTCCAGACTGGCTGTTTCGGTTGTTTGCGAAGTCGGTAGCCGCGTTTTTTGAGTGCTGCTTTGATGGCAGCAATGTCTGTGGCGACTCGGAGTGCTTCCGTCGCTTTGGATTTTTTCATTGGTAATCTATTAGTAGACACGACAGCGATTGCCCAGCAAGCGCTTGGCGCTCTAGGCAATTGCTTTTTTTGTTGTGGAAACAACTAGGTGAGATAGCTGACGATGCAGAGGGTGGCTTTTCGAGCCACTTGCCTTGATTGCGCGTCGCTTTCTGAGTGTATTCAGTCCACCGCAATACTAAATCAATTTAGTAAAAACATCAAGAGATTCAGTAAAAGCAAATTACAAGCAAATGGCGAAAAAGCCTTGGTCGCCCCTTAGAAGGCTCAGAACACTTCAACAGCTAACCCAGAAGGAACTTGCAGATGCTTTAGGGGTTACACAAGATACTGTAGCTAATTGGGAAAGTGGTAGAGCTATACCAAGGCTTACGATTCCACAGTTCAAAACCCTACTTAAGGTGTTGCAAGTGACTCCAGAAGAACTACCTGATGACTTGAGTCCACCCCGATCGCCATCAGAGGATAAACAGGAGAATTAAGCAAACTGCGATCGCTCAACTGCAACATATAAGGTGGGCACTGTAAGCTTAACTGCTGGCAACCGAGTGTTTGGCTTGGCACTGCCCACAAGACAACTCGTCGTGCCTCTATGGCTTTGGATTTTTTCATTGGTAATCTAGTTAATGGAAACTACAGCGATTGCCCAGCAAGCGGTTTGCGCTCTAGGCAATTGCTTTTTTGTTCGGGTCAAACAACAATCAAACAGGTGACGACTCAGACAATGGTTTTCTGAGCAGCCTGCCTCTTTAGTGTGTCTGTGGTAAATAGGCTGTATACACGTACCGTGTACACGTATCTATAATATGGTAAAAAATAAAGATGAGCAACCAAAAAATAAGCATGAGCAACTTACGCTGGCACAGCTAAGACAGCGTGCTAATCTAACACAGCGCAAGCTAGCTGATATTCTTGACGTGACGGTGAAGACTGTTAGTGCTTGGGAGAGAGGAGAACACGAGCCATATTTGACTTTAACTCAGACTAAAAAGCTGGTCGATGGGTTGCAATGCTCTCTAAATGAACTGATTGCGGCAACGGGAAAGCAATCTTCAACAGGAGAAGATGAGCCACGCCTCAGCTTTACTCAAACTAGGCGTCTGATGGAAATTCTTCAATGCTCTCTTGATGAACTGGTTGCTGCTATGGAGAAGAACCCTCCTCAAGAGGGGAATTAATGTGGCGATCGTTTAGCTGTAATATGCCAAATAGGTACTGTTATCTCGACTTAAGCAGACTCTTTAGCTGCTCAATAGAAAGCCAAGGACGTTTCCTGTGTAGCATCCTATGACAGTTAGCGCACACAAGCGCTATGTCTTTTAACTGGGTTTTAGCGTTATCTTCAAGCTCTGATACAGGCTTTGTATGATGACACTCTATATAATCAGCACCTATATCACCGTATATCTCAAAAAAGTTAAATTGGCATACATCACACTTAAGTACCCCTGCTTCTTTCTTTCGTTTATCCTTTGCTTTTTTAACTAACTCCCTATTCCTCTCCCGTGTACGATGTAGACGATAGAGGACTTTCCCTTCAGGAAAATTTTCTTCTTCGGGCAAGATATTATCATCTTCTATATTTGTAGTTGAAACATAGTTAGTAATTACATTAGCTAACTTTCTCAATTCTGCTTTATTTGAAGAAAACTCTCTCCATATATCTTCCTCTAGCTTCCCTCCGCTAACTAGTCCAATTCCTTGATAAGCTGGATCGAATCTCAAGAAGTTGCACAGCTTCATATATACACCGTTTGGGTTTCTAAATTTATCTTTATCAAGACGGTTGATATGTATTGGCAAGCTGTTCAGTACTTCACTCAGCTTTACTACCTCGGAATGCGTTTTGCTAATGGTATTTGGAGGATAACGAAAGTAGAGGTCTAAGGCGAGAATTAGCTCATCGCGTTGCCAAGGCGGGTTACGTTTTACATCTGCCTTGACTGCTGGCTCGCTTACAGCATCTTCATCATACTTTTGAGCGTTTACTAGTCCTTCCAGTAAGACTCCTTTATCAGGGGTAGACGGCTGCACTATTCCTGTCGTCGCTAGAAAGCGTGCCCATTCACTTTCGAGCTTAACGCTAACTTCAGGTCGAATAGTAGTGCCTGATGATTGTGCATCCCAATGCATATTGGGAAACATACTTTTTAGCTGAGTGCGTGAAAATATTGGCTCATGCTCAGCATCAAGTAAAACGTCTATGCGAATATCGATGTATAGAGCAGGTTTCTCCGACTCAGGGTTCCAGTGATCATCTTCATAAAACTCTGATTCAACCCAACCAGATGCAAAGATACCGCGTGGTTCTTCACCTAAACGAATTAGAAAGAAGCGGTCACCTGTTTTGATCTTCTTAGTACCTCCACAACTCCAAGCTGTTGAATAGTGGCCCTCCTCTTTTACTGCCTTAATGCAATCTTGTAGGTCTTCCCAATGCCATTTTATTGGGTTCCAAGTGAGTAGATACGTTGGCACGTCAAGTTCCTATTTCATAAGTCTTCCTCTAGCTTTGCTTAAAGGCTGCTAGTTAGGGTAAAAATCTGATGAAGGCACATGAAGAGTTTGTAAGCAGCAGCGCTACCGCGAGCAAAACCGTATGTCGCACCGCACCCCCTGCCAACCACCAGTTAGGGAGATTGAGAAGCGCGATCGCGAAGCGCAGCTGCAAGCAGCAGATCGCACTCCCTTTCTAAATGAGCTACCGGAATCTGTTCGGTTCTCTCAGGCGACTTTGCCCCAGTTGCAATGGCACGAACAGCCTGGAGAATATTGGCTGAGTATCGGTTACCGCAGCAATCGTAAACAGCGCTTGTCAGATAACATCCGTTGCTAGCGAAACGTCCAATTACGCCAAACTGAACCCTACTCAAGATTATCCGATAACCTCAACTTTAACTAACAGCTTGTCTCCATGTACTTTCTTCGCGCTGGTGCGTGGAACGCTAACACAATATCCTGCTTCGGTACGCCTAACGCCAGCAGTTCGTTAGCAATTCCTCCCTCTGTGCCATCATGCTGAATCCAAATTTTGCCATCCTTAATATCGACATGAAGCACAATCCCGTGAATTCGTCGATTTTTATTCCAGCCAACTGTCATTAGCTGATAGCGATCCCGTTCTCGGTCAAAAATCAATTGCATTTCCACGTCGCCATAGGAAGGCTTATAATTGCTGTATTCTTTGAGCAAATTTTCAATATGATTTTGGTACACTTCTAATTTATCCATAGCGCGATTGCCTCCTGTTCAATATCGTAGACAATAAGCTTAAATCGATAATCCACAATAGCGATTTGAGTAAATTCGAGCTTAAAAAAACTCTCGTAAACGTCAAGCGGGACGGCAAGATATAACACTCGTTCTGGGTCTTCCCGTTGCAGAATTAAGCGGTAATTCATCACCTGTCCCACTGCCTGATGAAAATCGGAAATCACTGAATAGCTGAGAAAACTTTTCACCTCAATCGCTATTTTTTGATTTTCTTTCTGCGCCGCAATGAGTTTTTCAGCCCCCAAATCGACATACAAATCTACACCCCCAAATTGCAGAAATAGCGGGTCATCAGTTATCGTCCAATCTTCCTTAATTAAGGCATTTTTTACCGCCTCGTGAAACTTGTCCTTAGCCATTGACCCTCTTGAACTTCAGCTTTTATCGATTCCTTGCTGCCAGACCATCTAATTATTCAGTGTAATGACTATGACTTGACTTCCCCTAAACAATCGCTCTAATTTGCTGACCTCTCAGACACTTGCTAAGCCAGACGCAGGCAAGGACACTTTTGTAAAAACGAAGCCGCTTTACTCTGAGCATCCGGGTTGTGTATAGGCGCTGGAGTCGGTTGATCGAACTTGTAGTCAGGAAACTGCGCTGTCAGGGTAGCCTTAGCAGTGAGTTCTTGGGAACGATCGCCAAGTGCATCAAAAAAGGCGATGTCAAAGTCATTGATGACTAACTGACAGTCATTGCCAAACAGCGATCGCCAAACCGTATTTCGTACCGCACCACCTGCTAACCACCAGTTAGGGAGATTGAGAAGAGCGATAGCGAAGCGCTGCTGCTTGCAGCAGATCGCAGGTAATAAGCTGTCGCGCCTCCAAGTTGCATAAAATGAAGAGTGGATAATCTCCGAAAGCCAGGGTGCTATGCCTATAAAAAACTTCCTAAGCCAAGAGCAGAAGCAAAGTTTGCAAC
>JAMPKV010000045.1 GCA_039962225.1 Microcoleus sp. AS-A8 | reverse complement strand
ATAGAAAGTTACTTTTGGCTCCGAAAACTTTTGATTTCCGGAATCCTCTTCTTTTTTTCAGCCTTGGGGGTTAACCCAAAACTTGATTGATTTCTGACGAGGATTGGTACTTAATTTTGGCTTTCAAACTATTGGTTTTTCTAGGTTCGGGCGCGGTCGGGGGCGTTGGCCTCTTTAGCGCGCATTTACCAATATATCGATAATCTCCCCTACCGTCAACCCCTTTTTTCCCTTTTCTTTTGGCCGACCCTCTACACCCCTTTCCCTTCCTTGCTCCCTCACCTTCTTCCTCTCTCTTCACCATCCTCATCTTTGAGGGTTTTTGTAGAGTGAGAGTATAGCTGGAGCCAAAAAACTCCTTCACTCTGGCCGCTGCTGCCCATTACAGCAAGAAGCTCAACCTTCTCAGGAAGATTTCACCGCGAAATGGAATTGGGATATTGAACAGCCAGGGTTTAGGGAAACACCAGAAATATTGCGTCAACTGGCTTAAAGCTCAAGTTATGTTAAGAATACGCTTTAACTCAACGGCTAGACAGCCCAGCTGTATTGAGAGTATTTTACTTTGCACTATGAACTCCCTAATTGAACAGCTAAGAAATAAATTTACTCAAGCCTTAACTACAGCTTTCGGGACAGCGGTGGACGGCATAGATCCGATAGTCGTACCTGCCAGCAATCCTCAGTTTGGTGACTATCAATCTAATATTGCCTTGTCCTTGAGTAAGCCACTGAGACAACCACCTCGGGCAATAGCTGAGCAAATTGTTCAGCATTTAGATGTTTCCGGCATTTGTCAGACACCCGCTATTGCAGGCCCTGGCTTTATCAACTTGACATTAGAGCCAGCCTATCTGGAAGCGCAACTGAGTGTTATTCAAATAGATCCACGCTTAGGTGTTGAATCAGTCAAGACACCTCAACGCGTCATTGTTGATTTCTCTTCCCCCAACATTGCCAAAGAGATGCATGTTGGACACTTACGCTCGACAATTATTGGGGATTCTCTGGCACGAATCTTAGAATTCCAGGGTCATGATGTCCTGCGATTGAATCATGTGGGCGATTGGGGGACACAATTTGGGATGTTAATCGCCTATCTGCGGGAGACTTACCCAAGTGCCTTAACGACATCCAACGCTTTGGATTTGGGAGACTTAGTTGCATTCTATCGGAAAGCCAAGCAACGATTTGATGGTGATGAGGAATTTCAAGAAACCGCTCGCAAAGAAGTGGTGAACCTGCAATCAGGCGCAGAAGATAGCCGACAAGCTTGGCAGTTGCTATGTGAACAATCGCGGCGTGAGTTTGAAGTTATCTATGATCTGCTAGATATCCATCTAACAGAACGGGGAGAGTCATTCTATAATCCATTGTTGCCCGATGTAGTGAAAGACCTTGAAGAGTTGGGTTTGTTAGTGGAAGACACGGGTGCCCAGTGTGTTTTCCTTGAAGGGTTTACCAATAAAGAGGGTCAACCTCTGCCTTTGATTGTGCAAAAGTCGGATGGTGGCTACAACTACGCCACAACTGATTTGGCAGCAATACGTTACCGGATTGAGCAAGATAGAGCGGCTCGGATTATTTACGTTACCGATGCGGGACAGGCTAATCATTTTGCTCAGGTTTTTCAAGTGGCTCGTCGGGCGGGTTGGTTAACTGATGAAGTGCAGATGGTACATGTTCCCTTTGGACTAGTGCAGGGTGAAGATGGTAAAAAGCTGAAAACCCGTTCTGGGGAAACCGTAAGATTGCGAGATTTACTAGATGAAGCGATCGCACGCGCCCGTGCTGATCTCGACGCCCGACTGAAAGATGAAGGGCGCGAAGAAACAGAGGAATTCAAAACGAATGTTGCTCAGGTTATTGGTCTTAGCGCAGTTAAGTATGCTGACTTAAGTCAAAATCGCAACAGCAACTACATCTTTAGTTTTAATAAGATGCTATCTCTGCAAGGTAACACAGCACCTTACCTGCTGTATGCCTATGCCCGAATTCAGAGCATTAGCCGCAAAGGTAATATTAATTTTGACGAGCTGGGAGACAATGCCAAAGTGCTGTTGCAAGAAGAGGCAGAGTTGGTATTAGGGAAGCATTTATTGCAATTGAGTGAGGTTCTCCGAGAGCTTGAACGAGATTTACTGCCCAATCGCCTGTGTCAATATTTGTATGAACTGAGCCAAAAGTTTAACCAGTTTTTTGAACAATGTCCTGTACTTTGGTCAGAAGAACCTGTGCGAACCTCTCGTTTGGTTTTATGTAATTTGACAGCCCAAACTCTGAAGCTAGGATTATCCTTATTAGGAATTGGAGTACTGGAGAGGATGTAGGGATTAGTCCCTACTATTAGCTTCCATTTTTAATCCTTACGGTATGATTTATCGCCCTGGCTGTTCAGGGCGATAGCAGCGCTCAACGACTCACTCACGGAATTTGGGGTAGCCGTTTAACCGTTGCACTCTGCTCAAGAATAAGCTTCACAATATTTTTGTACGGTACTTCTTCACTGTAGTATTCACAAAGCGACTTCCACAGTTCCAAATGAGGTCTTGCTTGGGGATGTTCAGATTGAATTTGCTGAAATGCATCAATTAGGGTCAGGTTTTCTTCTTCCTTCAAGGCCGCGATCGCAAACGAAACACCTCGACTAATACCTGCCCCACAAGCAATCAGTATATTCTTACCCCTTGCTTTTTCCAGCCGCACAAACTCGATACCCTCTCTCAGCTTGTCAAAAGATATTGACTCACCATCCTCAACAGGAATATAGAGCGACGAGATGTCCGGATGCTGAACTTTCTCAGCGAGTTGCAGCATGGCACGGATATTACTGCGGTAGAGCATGTTGTAATCGAGCGTTTCTCTAAATTTGCCGATGTACAACCACGGTCGAATCGGATACATATTACAAAGACTGTTAAGTGCATCCCTGATGAAGGGAACGACATAGATAAAAAAACATTAGACAGAAATTCCCCGCAAAGACGATGCTTTTGAATCTACATTCTAACTTTGTTGCTCTTATAAATGTCTAGCCTCTGATGTCAGCCCAGCTTAGAAACAATTCGCTGCTGATATTCCTGTTCAGTCATGAGGTCTTGGGTACTCTCTACCCGATCTAAAAAGACTATGCCATCTAGATGGTCATATTCGTGCTGAAATATCCGAGCCACAAAATCACTGAACACTTGTCGATGCATTTTGCCGTTTCGACTGGTATATTCCACCTCAATCGCCTGATATCGGGGAACCAATCCTCGAATACCAGGTACACTGAGACAGCCCTCCCAGCTTTTGACAATTTCAGTAGAGTGAGCAATGATTTGCGGATTAATCATCGCCGTTGGTTCCATTTGTGGTGCATTGGGATACCTGGGATTGGGACGAGACGCCACGATAAATAAACGACACGATTGCGATACCTGAGGTGCCGCAATCCCAACGCCATTAGCTCCTACCGCTGTGGCGATGAGATCATCAATCAACTGTTGCAGGCGCTTGTCTGGAATATTATCTACAAACTGGGCTTGTTGCCGCAGCACTGGATTACCTAACTGGGCGACTTGTAGTGATTCAGCCATTTGTCAAGAAACTAGAGAAAAAACTAGCGGTATATATAGATATCAGTGATCGAATGGTATGGCTTGCTGTATTAACCTTGAACCGTAGGACGCCGTCTACAATAAACGTACTGATTCTAAAAAGCCAGATAGATGATTGACCAGTGCCGAAAGCCCGGTTAGTCATCGGCTCAGGGATAACACTATTGTGCCAAAGTAGCTGCTGTCTCGCTTGAATTGGCGAGGGGCATGAGGCAGATAGTTGTACTCAAAGACGCCCGTACTGCGAAGCTGATTGAGTCAAGTGTACAATCAGCGCTCTTTCCTATAGAACACCATGCCACCCCTTACCCTAGAGGAGAGCTCGTGGAAACTTCCCCAGAACAGTTATGGAGTCAGGTATTAGAGCGTTTACAGCTACAGTTAAGCCGACCCACGTTTGAAACCTGGATTAAGACAGCCAGCGCCGAGCAACTGACGAATAACTGCTTGGTGTTGCGTACTCCCAACCCTTTTGCTAGAAACTGGTTGCAAAAATACTACATCAAGACGATCGCAGATGTGGTGCAGGATATTTTAGGCCAGTCGGTGGAGATTCAACTGTTGGTGACTTCTGGGGATGATCACTCTCCTATTAGCGATGCCGAAGTTTCCTGGCCTCTTCCTATCGGTAGCAGTGTTTCAGAAGGTACGTCGAACTCTCCACCGAGATTGCCAAAATTAAATCATAAGTATGTTTTTTCTCGTTTTGTTGTTGGTTCTAATAATCGCATGGCTCATGCAGCATCGTTGGCGGTCGCAGAATCTCCAGGACGTGAGTTTAATCCTCTGTTTTTATGTGGGGGTGTCGGCTTAGGCAAAACCCATTTGATGCAAGCCATTGGTCACTTCCGTTTGGATAAGTGCCCGGAGTCTAAAATCTTTTATGTCTCTACTGAGCAGTTTACAAATGACTTAATTGCGGCGATTCGCAAAGATAGTATGCAGAGTTTCCGCGAACATTATCGGACAGCCGATGTCCTTCTGGTCGATGACATTCAATTTATTGAGGGCAAGGAGTATACTCAGGAGGAGTTTTTTTATACATTCAATACCTTGCATGAAGCGGGAAAGCAAGTTGTCTTGGCGTCAGACCGTCCTCCGAATCAAATTCCCCGCTTGCAGGAACGCCTATGCTCCCGCTTTTCGATGGGTTTAATTGCTGATATTCAAGCCCCGGACTTGGAAACGCGAATGGCTATTTTGCAAAAAAAGGCTGAGGACGAAAATATTCGTCTGCCGCGATCGGTAATTGAATATATTGCCACTCACTACACTTCCAATATTCGGGAATTAGAGGGAGCGTTGATTCGAGCTGTGGCTTATGTTTCAATTTCGGGTTTACCGATGACTGTGGAGAATATTACACCAATTTTGAACCCACCCCTGCCCAGGGTCAAAGCTTCTCCCGACACTATTTTGATGACAGTGGCAGATGCCTTCAATGTTTCAATCGAAGATTTGAAGGGTAATTCCCGCCGTCGAGAAATTAGTTGGTCTAGGCAAATTGCTATGTATTTAATGCGGCAATATACGGATTTGAGTTTACCCAGGATTGGTGAGGAGTTTGGCGGCAAAGACCATACGACTGTGTTATATAGTTGTGATAAAATAGGCAACCTGCGAGAGAGCGATACAACAGTGGATCAGACCTTGCGTCAGTTAAGCGATCGCATCAACCTGACCAGCCAAACCCAAAACCAAGGTTGAACCTTTTTAACCGTAATCAAGGCAACAGCGGCACATTAATATTTCTTAATCAATTTTATTGTCCCTTTTCAGACCCTTAGCCTTTATACTCAAATGCTCGGAGAGAAGTCGTGGCAAATCTCTGACTAAGTATAAATACTTGGTGGAAAATTCAGGTCGTTTTTCCACAGTTTTTCCACAATCCGGAAATCTACAAACGATTGATTCCCAATGAGGTTGTATGGTTTTTCCACATTTTCCACAGCCTTGAGGATGAAGCAGACGCAGGACAAAAATGTGAATAAAGAGGAAAGCTAGACGTTGACCAGAATCAAGCACAGAATTATCCTGGGTATTGCTCTTGGAGATTCACGCTCAGCGATGAAACCTCTGGTTCAGTGCCACGAGTAGCCCTGTAATCGTAGTAGATATTTGAACAACAATCTGAGCGACACATTGTAATTTTTATGAAACTAATTTGTACTCAAAGTGACCTCAACACCAACCTCTCACTGGTGATACGGGCGGTTCCGTCTCGTCCGACTCATCCGGTGTTAGGTAATGTTTTATTGACAGGGAATCCAGACACTCAACAGGTACGCCTCACCGCCTTTGATCTTAGCCTTGGCATTCAAACCAGCTTTGCGGCGAACGTCCTGCAAGGTGGAGAAATTGCCATACCTGCAAAACTTCTCAACGATATTGTTTCACGTCTACCCGATGGGGAAATTACGCTAGAGGACGAAGTCGGGAAAACTGTCAACGAGACAGAGACTGACCGACGGATTGTCACCTTAACTTCGGCTTCAGGGCGTTACCAAGTCCGAGGAATGAGTTCTGAGGAGTTTCCCGAACTGCCCCAGATTGCAGGAGCTGCCGTCTCCCTCCCTGTAGAAGCCTTGGTTGATGGATTGCGGGGTTCTCTGTTTGCCACAAGTTCTGACGAAACCAAGCAAGTGCTAACAGGGGTTCACTTCACCATGCAGCAAGATAGTTTGGAATTTGCGGCGACTGACGGTCACAGATTAGCGGTGGTGAAAACGACAAATCAAGCTGTTGCCGATAGCGATAAATCAGCCGCAGAGGAGTCAGGTGCAAAAGAATCCAAAGCATCCGAGAACAGTCACGCACCCGTTAGTGAGGCTTCTGGGCTAGAGCTGACTGTACCCGCTAGAGCCTTACGGGAGTTGGAACGAATGTTCGCCCCGTACCAACCAACTGATACCGTTGCCCTTTACCTTGAGCAGGGTCAGATTATTTTTCAAGGAGCAAATCAGCGTTTAACCAGCCGCACCCTAGAAGGACAGTATCCACCTTACCATCAACTCATTCCACGTCAGTTTCAGCGTCAGCTAACGATTGATCGACGCCAATTACTCAGTTCAGTAGAGCGAATTGCGGTGTTGGCTGACCAAAAGAATAATGTTGTCAAATTCAGCATCGACAGTATTAACCAACAGCTTTCTCTATCTGTAGAAGCCCAAGATGTGGGTAGTGGGCAGGAATCGATGTCAGCTCAAGTTACGGGTGAAAGCATCGATATTGCCTTCAATGTCAAGTATTTGATTGATGGATTAAAAGCTCTTTCAACCTCTGATATTCAAATACAAATGAATGCCGCTAATAGTCCTGTCATTTTGACACCTCTAGGGGGACGCAAGATGATTTATTTGGTGATGCCGGTGCAGCTTCGGAATTAGACTTTCGAGTGTAACTGTAACTAATATCATTGGAGCTAGAAGTGGAACCCGTTGGCTTCTAGCCATCTTAAATATAACAGTTACCAGTTGTGTGCTGTCTCCCTACTGTGTGTAACACACAACTGTGAACTGCTATAAAATATGAAATTTTATCTTCTATTCTCAGAGTCTTTGTGGGACGCTGCGGTAAGCCGCTACGCGCCTATGTTACTATTTATAAATTAAATGGGAGTGCTATAATTCTGGCTTCAACAGCGGTATTTTGGGGTTCAACTTCCAAAGCGAAGCATAGCTATCATTATCTCTTGCTCAATCTTAATATTTAACTATGAATAGCGATAAGGCTGATGCAGATAAGGGGCATATTTTAATTGTCGATGATACCCCAGAAAATCTGCAAGTCTTATCAAATACACTATCTAAGCAAGGATATAAAGTCCGGTGTGTCGTTACAGGAAAAATGGGCATTCGAGCCGCACGTTCGGCTTCACCCGATTTAATTCTACTCGATATCCGCATACCTGATATGAACGGATATGAAGTTTGTGAACAGCTCAAGAGTGACCCACAAACGTCCGAGATTCCGGTCATTTTTCTGAGCGCTTTAGATGAAGCATTGAACAAGGTAAGAGCCTTTACCGTCGGGGGAGCAGACTACATTACTAAACCCTTTCAGGTTGAAGAGGTTTTGGCACGGGTTGAACATCAACTCACTATCCGCAAGCTCACCAAGCAACTTCAAGCACAGAATGAACAACTACAACAAGAGATTGAAACTCGTAAGCAATCCGAGACTCGATTACAGCAAGAAGTAGCCGAACGCCAGCGAACTCAACAGGCTCTACGCCAAGCCTGTGATGCCCTAGAAGCCAAAATTGAACAGCAGCTAGCCGAGCGCGAGAAACTGCTTGTGCTGTTGAATTCTCTGCAAAATCCCTCTTACGCCTATCAAGTTGGAGGTTCCCTGCCTGCTAGTGCCCCCAGCTATGTCAAACGTCAGGCGGATGGGGAATTATATCAAGCCCTCTTGCAAGGCGAATTTTGCTATGTACTGACTTCTCGACAAATGGGCAAATCGAGTCTGCGGATACGAACCATGCATCGTTTACAAGCAGCTGGTGTCTGTTGTGGCTCAATTGACCTAACCGCGATTGGTACGCAACAAGTTACTCCAGAACAATGGTATGCCTCGGTTGTGGGCTACTTAGTCAATAGTTTCCAACTCAAATTTAATTTACGTGCTTGGTGGCGCGGTAACGACAGCGTCCTTCGCGCTGAACTATCACCTATAAGTCGCCTAAGTGAATTTTTGGAACAGGTGCTGCTTGTCGAAATTCAGCAAAATATCGTTATTTTTATGGATGAAATTGACAGCGTCCTCGGTCTTGAATTCCCAATTGAAGATTTTTTTGGATTGATTCGGGTCTGCTACAACAGACGTGCTGAAAATCCCGCCTATAAACGCCTTACCTTTGCGATGTTTGGCGTTGCCATGCCCATGGCTTTAATGACGGACACCAACCGCACGCCGTTTAATATTGGACGTGCTATTCAGCTTGTTGGATTTGCCCCCCATGAAGTAACATCTCTCGTGTCAGGATTAGCTGGAATTGTTAAGCATCCTGACACTGTTTTACAGCAAATATTGTATTGGACAGGAGGTCAGCCATTCCTCACACAAAAGCTTTGTCATCTTGTGCGAATGGCGAGCCACAAACAAGGGGAGAAAAAGCATAATTCGGCAAGCTCTTTGACCTCGTCGTCTCTCCCCCTGTGTGCATCTTCTTCCCCTAGTGACGAGAGCCGTTGGGTGGATCAATTAGTACACACTTGTATCATCGAAAATTGGGAAGCCCAAGATGAACCAGAGCATCTTAAGACTATTCGCGATCGCCTTTGCCGCTCCCCTTCGCGCAATCGGCTTGGAAAAAATGAACAACGCGTCGGACATATTCTTGGGATTTATCAGCAAATTTTACAGAATCAGAACGTATTAAGCGATGACTCCCCAGAGCAAGTTGAATTACTCCTGTCCGGATTGTTGGTGAAATGTGACGGCACACTTAAAGTGCATAACCGAATTTACCAAGCTGTTTTTAGTCTGGAATGGGTGAACAGGCAGTTAGAAAAATTGCCATCCTATACTCCGATGTTTTCGCCTTGGCTTTCCTCGATTCCGTTGTTCGGAGTATAGCTTTCAGCCCGGATCATTAGTTTATTGCCTCAGCCAGTGCCAATACAACGATGCTTGGATGTGGGAATATCAAAAGATGAGTAGTTAGTTCGCAGGATTGAAAGCTGCTTAAGCTGCCTACTTCATACTTCACACTTCATACTTTTCATGACTTCTGTACCCAATCACCGTCCCAAAAACCTCTCCCTGGGTCCTTTGGAAACAGAGATTCTCAATCTCGTTTGGGAACTGGGTTCTGCCACTGTTAAGGATGTGCATGAACGCATTTTGGCTGACCCTGATCGGGAGTTAGCTTACACTTCGGTGACTACCGTCCTGCGTCGCCTGACTGAAAAAGGTTGGCTGAGTTGCGATCGTCCTTTAGACGCTGCCAGAGGCGATCGCCAAGGGCGTGCTTTTCGCTGGACACCCTTAGTATCTCGCGCAGAGGCGCAGGTACTCCAATCTCATGACCAACTGAATCGATTTTTGGCTGTTAGTAACCCGGATATTGTTGCGGCTTTTGCGGATCGCTTGGACACTGCCAGTTTAGAGCAAATTGAGGCGATCGCACTTCGGATTCAAGCCGCACGTCGAGCTAGAGAGGAGCAGGAGTGATGCATCTAATCATGATTGTCGCCGTCTTGAGCCTAGCTTGGTGGCTGCGATACCGTTACTCTAAACCCACAGGCAACTGGACTCAGCGCTGGCAAAAAAGTCTATTATTATTTCTCTTACCCCCCTTATTGCTGTTAATGACAGCGATCGCGGTGCTGTTGATGGGGCCACAAGGACAAATGGTTGGCCTGCACACAGACGGGTTTAGTTACTCTCTAGTCCTATGCTGTGTCGGTTTAGCGGTTGGTTTGGGTGTAAACTTAGCGACTCAGGGGTGGCAGTCGCTCAGAAAGATTCGCACTTACCCGCAAATTAACCTGGACGGAAAACCCGCTCGCCTTCTCGATCACCTGACTTTATTTAGTGCTCAGATTGGCTTTTGGCAGCCGGAACTGGTGGTGAGTCAAGGACTGCTCAAGAAGCTAACACATGAGCATCTTCAAGCCGTTTTAACCCACGAACAAGCCCATTACTACTATCGGGATACGTTCTGGTTCTTCTGGCTGGGTTGGCTACGCCAGATAACGGCATGGTTACCGAATACAGAAGCCTTGTGGCAAGAACTCCTGTTATTGCGGGAACTTCGTGCGGATCACTGGGCGCGTCAACGTGTGGATAGCTTATTGTTAGCCGAAGCGCTACTCATGGTGGTTAGTACTCCCATGATGGCATCGGAAAATTTTTGCGCTGCCTTTAGCCGTCCTACCCCCCCAAATCGCTTACAGGAGAGGATCGAGGCGCTTTTAGGAGAGAGCGAATCTCCGACTCCTTCACGTTCTTGGACTTGGAGTTGGGTGCTTTTAACCCTGCTGCCTCTGATTGCTGTGCCCTTTCATAGCTAAAGAGTGTGATGGCTTCAGGGACACCAGCGGAGTGCATCTACTCATGTCTGGTTAATTAGCTTTAATAAAATCCTGTTCAGCAATGGGAGAAAAATCCTCGTTATGTGACCCATTGCTGAATTTGACCATGACTATTTGCATAGTCTGACCATGACTAACTGCATAACCGTACCCTAGTATTAATCTATCTATTGGCTGGTATTAAGGGCGAATAGTTTAAATATTATTAAAATTAAGTAGACGTAATAGTCTATAGGAAGAGCAACTTGCCATCTCTTTTGGAGTTGTTAGTAGGCTCATGTAGCAAACCATGAACTCTAGCCTTCCATAAGGGAATGAATATCCATGAACGCAAAACTTCTCGAATTCACGCTCAAGCGGCGTCCTGGTTCGAGTCCTGATACTCCCAGCCAAGACAGATTCTTAATGGCTTCCTGATTATAAAGATCAACTCCGCTAGTGTCCTGATTGGAATCTCTCTTCGTGTACTCCAACTCCCTATCTGCTTACTCGTCTACAGCTCCGATTCATACCGCCAAGCGATTTAGTCAAGTCACAGCCTCAAAGGGAAAACATAAAAAAGAAATTTCCCTGTGGCTGCTGATTTTTCTGCTGATGCCCTTGCCTTTTTTGACCGGGTGTAGTGGATTGTCTAAAACCGAAGCCGAGGCTCAATCGAACTCTTCTAGAAACAAAGCAGGGAAAGGTGGGACAGCGGTAGATGTAGCGATCGCAAAAACGGAAATTCTTGAGGAACCCTTCAAAACTACCGGCACCACCCAACCTGTTAGGCAAGTATCGCTCAGCGCTCAGGTGGAAGGACGCCTCCTGAGTCTACAGGTTGATGTAGGTGACCCCGTGAAAAAAGGTCAAATCCTCGCTCGGTTGGATGATTCGTTACTCGTCACCAGCGTCACTCAGGGAAAAGCCGAACTCGCTGCTCTCCAGTCAGAAGTCTCACGCGCCCAAACACAGGTGAAAAGTGCTCAAGCCGAAGCCGAACAAGCAAGGGCAGAACTAAAACAGGCACAAGTCGATGCCAAACGTCTGTTGTCGCTCTCCTCAGTCGGTGCCATTGCCAAGCAACAAGCCGAATTAGCCCAAACTGCTGCCGCCACGGCTCAACAAAGACTGAATTCCGCGATCGCACAAATTGCTACAGAACAACAGGCTGTTGCTGCTGCTCAAGGCCGGGTTGAAGCTCAACGCGCCACTATTGCTCAAGCACAAGAGCGCCAGTCCTATGCCCTGCTAGCGTCCCCCATTACGGGCGTTGTTGTAGGAAAAGTCAGCGAACCAGGAAACCTCGTACAGCCAGGAGACCCAATCTTACGCCTGGGAGATTTCAGCAGCGTAAAAGTAGAGGTACCCGTATCAGATTTAGAACTCTCAAAGGTTCAAGTTGGTCAATCAGTGCAGGTGAGCTTGGATGCCTTTGCCAATGAGGTAGTGACAGGGAGAGTCACCCGTATTTCCCCAGCCGCTAACAGACGTGCACTTCAAGGAAGCGTGGAAATCACGATTCCCAACAGCAACGGCAGAATTGGCAGTGGACTGTTTGCACGAATAAACTTTGAACCAAACACTGCGCCTCGGATCGTGGTACCCCAAAGTGCACTCTTCGGAGCTGGGGAAAGAAATCGTACAGGGGGATCTTCTTTGCCCACCTTAGAACAGGCGAGCAATGCAAAAACCAATGCCACTCTATCCAAGGGGGAAAATCCACAATTCACAGAAGCAACGGTGTTTGTAGTCACAGGTGAAAGTGACCAAGCCAAAGCCCAAGCCCGTCCTGTTCAAGTAGGGACAAGGGCAAATGATAAAGTGGAAATCCTTTCAGGGTTGAAGCCGGGAGAAAAGTTTGTCGCCCGTAGTGAGAAGCCCTTGAAGGATGGCGACAAGGTGCGTGTGAGCATACTGTCAAAAACCACAGAACAACAGGAGCAGCGCTAATGCAGAATGCTGGGACATCGGGATTCAGCATCAGTGCGATCGCGATTCGTAAACACATTGGTACCCTGATGCTAACCCTCACAGCGATCGTGCTGGGGGTCTTTTTCCTCACCCAAATTCAGGTCGATTTACTGCCGTCAATTACCTATCCTCGGATTGGCGTGCGTCTCTCTGCACCTGGAGTCTCGCCAGAGGTAGCGGTGGAAGAAATTACCAAACCCTTGGAGGAAGCCTTAAGCGCCACTGAGGGAGTGGTACAGATTTATTCCCAAACCCGTGAGGGACAGGTGAGTTTAGACCTGTTCTTCCAACCGGGGGGCAATATTGACCAAGCCTTGAACGATGCTACGGCTAGCTTTAACCGCGCTCAAGGCAGGCTACCCGATATTGTTGAACAGCCACGCTTGTTCAAAGCCGACCCATCCCAGTTGCCGGTTTATGAATTTGCCTTGCGTGCTCCGTCGTTGCGGGATGTCGATTTACGCGTGTTTGCCGATGAAGAACTCAGCCGCGAACTCGGCGTCGTGCCTGGGGTGGCATCGGTGGATGTTGCGGGGGGAGTCCAAGAAGAAGTCTTGGTTCAAATTGACCCGAATCGCTTACAAGCTTTGGGCATTGGTTTGACGGATGTGTTGGATGCCCTTGAAGAGCGGAATTTGGATGTTTCCGGTGGGCGTCTGCGAGGGGAGAGTTCAGAACCTTTAACCCGCACCGTTGGACGCTTTGGGGATGCTCAAGAAATTCGCAATCTCTCCTTTGAAGTCAACAGCACAGAAACAAGCTCAAACCTTCAACCTTCTAACCTTCAACCTTCTAACCTTCAACCTTCTAACCCCCAACCCCGCGTCTACCTGCGAGATTTTGCCGAAGTGATCGATGGAACCGAAGATCAACGGGTGTTTGTTTTCCTCAATGGGGAACCGGCGGTTAAGGTCAGCATCACCAAGCAGCCAGATGCCAACACAATTCAAGTCGTAGAGGGCGTAAAAAAACGCATCGACCAACTGCGGCAGTCGGGCTTGATTCCCGAAGATATGCAACTGGTTTCTACACAAGATGAGTCTCGCTTCATCCGCAACTCGCTCGCGGATGTCACTAATTCGGGAATTTCTGGAGCCTTGCTGGCAGCAGGAGCGGTATTGTTGTTTTTGGGTTCCCTGCGACAAACGCTGATTATTTCTCTGACTATCCCCTTGTGTACGCTGACGGCCATCATTTTGATGAAGCTGTTTGGCTTGTCTCTCAATTTGTTCAGTCTAGCGGGTCTAGCCTTGGGGATTGGTCAAGCGATCGATACAAGCGTAGTCATCCTGGAGAACATTTCTGAAGGGACAGGCATGACCCCAGGCCAGCACCAACGCCGCCGCTTGACACCTGAGGAATTCAGGCAGGAGTCGATCGCACGTAGCCAGGAGGTCGAATCCGCGCTGGTGGCTGCCACTGGAGCCAACCTGGTATCCGTGCTGCCGTTTCTCGTCATTGGTGGCTTTTTTTCGTTGCTGTTCAACGAGCTAATTCTCACGATTAGCTTTGCGATCATGGCCTCACTTCTAGTTGCTGTAACTGTGGTGCCTATGCTCACTTCCAGACTGCTAGCGATTCGTTGGTCGAGTCGCATTAGTCAGTTTTGGCTCTTGCAGCAGTTTAACCGTCGCTTTGAGGACGCCACTTTAGCTTATGCCCGCACTCTAGGCTGGGCATTGCGTTATCGGTTGTTGGTGATTACGATCGCCCTCTTGATTCTGGGTGGAGGTAGCGCATTTTTAGCCGGTCAAGTGCCTCAGGAAATCCTACCGCGAATTAATACGGGACAAGCCACATTGTCGGCTCAATTTCCTCCCGGCACCACCTTAGAAACCAACCGTAAGGTGATGAGCATCGTTGATGAGCTTCTCCTACAACAGCCAGAAACCGAGTATGTCTTTACCACCTCAGGCGGCTCTCTGTTTGGCAGCAACACAACAGAAAATACCTTGCGCGGTTCTAGCACAATTACCCTCAAACCCGGTAGCGAGGTTGAGACCTTCGTGCAGCGTGTCACTAAGGAGTTTGAAAAGTTAAATTTAGTGGGGATTCGCCTCCGAATGAGACCCGGTGAGGTGCGGGGTATTATCTTAACGAACTCGCCAGTACGGGGGGCAGAAATCGATATTCCCCTCCAAGGATCTGACCCCCAAAAGCTGCAACAAGCGGGACGTCAAGTGCTGCAAGCCCTAGATGAGCGTGTCACTTTAGCTCGTTTCCGCCCGGATGCTGACCCTCGGCAACCGGAAGTGCAGATTCGCCCGGACTGGGAACGTTTGGCAGAATTTGGTTTAACAGCACAGCAGATTGGAGACACTATTCAGACTTCAATCGAAGGTTCGGTGCCAACTCAGTTGCAACGAGGCGATCGCTTGGTGGATGTGCGGGTGCAGTTGAATCGGGAAACGTTGCAGCGTTCGACGCAGTTAGAGCAAGTGCCATTATTAGTGGCAGACAACCGCCCAATCCGTCTGGGAGATGTAGCGACCGTTGAAAACGGGGAAGCGCCGGGAGAAATTCAGCGGATTAACCAACGGCAAGTGTTTCAGATTGCTGGGAATTTAGCTGAAGGGGCGATTTTGAGTGAAGCGATCGCCCAAACCAACGCTGTCGTCGCTTCTTTAGAGTTACCCGATGGCGTCAGCGTGTTACCCAGTTCCGCCAGCGAAACGAATCGGCAGTTGCAAGATGCCCTCAAGCTTCTGGGAGGATTAGCGGCCTTTTTGGTGTTTGTGGTGATGGCGGTGCAGTACAACTCGCTGATTGACCCTTTGGTCATCATGTTTACAGTACCCCTTGCCCTGGCAGGTGGGCTTTTGGGGCTTTATGTTACTCAAACCGCGATCGGTGCAACGGTGCTAGTTGGTGCAATACTACTGGTGGGGATTGTGGTCAATATTGGCATCCTCATGATCGAGCTGGCTAACCAAATTCGCGAAAAGGAAGACATTGACCGCCAAACGGCGATTTTGAAAGCCGCCCCCCAACGCCTGCGACCGATTATGATGACGACTATTACCACCGTCTTAGGCTTGTTCCCGCTAGCTTTGGGCATTGGGGAAGGTTCAGAGTTTCTGCAACCTTTGGGTGTTGTGGTGTTTTCAGGTTTATCTTTAGCAACACTTTTAACCCTATTTATCATCCCCTGTTTCTACGTGCTGCTGCATGAGTTTCCAGGAGGAAAGAAACCGCGCCGCCAGCGGCGAACGGTTGTGGATAAAAAATCCTTAGAAACCGTTTACCATCACTCTCCTGATTAATTAAATTTTGGACAATTGTAATTTGAAATACCATTCTCAAGCGCGGCTTCGTTTCTAGAACTCTATCCATATAGATAGTCCCTCACAGCAAGCCACTGCCACAATAAAAGAATATCTGCCTCATACGATCAAGTCTTGAGGAAAACACTTATGACGGCTACCGCATCAGTACCTCACGCGATTGAATCTTGGCTGGGTAACGAAGCTGAAGACTTGCTAACCTACCAAGCGAAAGTTTCTAAACAGCTATTACATCTACCCGGCCCGGATTCGGTAGATCGCATTTTTGCACAAAGCGATCGCAACCCCCAAGTCCTTCGCAGTCTGCAACAGCTCTACTCAACTGGACGCCTTGCCAATACCGGTTATCTCTCCATTCTGCCTGTAGACCAAGGTATCGAACACTCGGCAGGTGCCTCCTTTGCCCCCAATCCGATGTACTTTGACCCGGAAAACATCGTCAAATTGGCGATCGCAGGGGGTTGCAATGGCGTAGCGACCACTCTCGGCGTCTTGGGGATGGTATCTCGTAAGTATGCCCACCGCATCCCCTTCATTGCCAAAATCAACCATAATGAACTGCTGACTTACCCCAACCAATTCGACCAGATTATGTTCGCCAGTGTCGAGCAAGCCTGGAATTTAGGGGCGGTGGCCGTAGGGGCAACCATTTACTTTGGTTCCGACCAGTCCACCCGCCAAATTCAGGAAGTCAGCCGCGCCTTTGCCCGCGCCCACGAACTCGGTATGGCAACAATCCTGTGGTGCTATCTCCGCAACAATGCATTTAAGCAAGACCAGGATTATCATATTGCGGCTGACCTTACGGGACAAGCTAACCACTTGGGCGTAACAATCGAAGCCGACATTATCAAGCAAAAGCTGCCTGAAAATAACAACGGCTACGGTGCCGTCGCTAAAGCATCTGGCAAGTCATACGGCAAAACCAACGAGCGCGTCTATTCTGAACTCACAACCGACCACCCCATTGACTTAACTCGCTACCAAGTGCTGAACTGCTATGCAGGTCGTGCGGGTTTAATTAACTCCGGTGGCGCATCGGGTAAAAGCGATTTTGCCGAAGCGATTCGCACGGCTGTAATCAACAAACGTGCGGGTGGTTCTGGCTTAATCTCTGGTCGCAAAACCTTCCAGCGACCCTTTGAAGAGGGTATCAAACTGTTTCATGCCATTCAGGATATTTACTTGTCCAATGAAGTAACGATTGCCTAAACCTCGGTTTTAACTTAGCTGCAACGCATCAAAGTTCTAAAAGATATATGTCGCAAGGATGAAAACTGATGCAACTTGAAGCGAAAGAGGGCATAACCCTTCTAGACTAATATATGGCAGAAGAAAATTTTGTCAATGGAACGGTTGAAATCTGACAACCTCCAGTCTTCCTTAACGGGTTGTTGGATTTCTTAAGGGATTGAATAACTGGCTCGTTAACGTACAGTGGGGTCTGTTGTCTCACTGTGGGGTTGTCTTTGCTGAAACGACTATGTTTAGGAGCTATGTTATGTCTACCAAAGGAAGTCCTGTACAAGCTGCTGTCTTAATCACTATTATTGGTGAATCCGTACTTAGAGAGCGTCTTGTGAAACTCCTCAAAAGTAAGGAAGTAACAGGATATACCATTAGTCAGGCTCAGGGCGAGGGCGGTCATGGCAGACGCTTGGGGGATATTGCGGGTTACAACACGAACATCGAGATCAAGACAGTCGTATCCGCCGAAAATTCTGATAATATTCTCCGCGCCTTGATGGAGATGCGGGAGGGTCACGCCTTAATGGCTTTCCGACAAAATGTAGAACTCTTGAGCAATGAGTTGGATGTGGCTCAATAGTCTCACTGAACAAGGTTAATAATGATCCGACTCACTCCGAACACGTAGGGTGGGCATTGCCCACCCTACTAAAACCACTCAAACCTCCATTGCAATCTTGGGTGATGGCACTCATTAATCTAACCAATCATCGAAATGACGGCGATTGGGACTTAAGTTTGGCTTGCACTCCTTGACAGTTTTTGGGTTGTTGACTTCCCTCGTCTGCTTCGCTCGCTGTTGATACAATCCCTCTGAAGAAGAAGGAGAAGAAGGAGCTTGAGGGACTGGAGTTGCCTGTGGTTTAGATGGAGTACGAAAACCTTGGGTGCGAGGAACTGTTTGTAAATAGCGTAACTGAGCATGAGCTTCATTGATTTCTTGAAGCTTGTGGTGTGCCTTTTGTTGTAACCGGGGATGACCGGCAAACCGATCAGGATGCCAAACCCAGGTTAAATCAATGTAGCCCTGATGAACTTCCTCCGGTGAGGCTCCCGGATTTAGGTCGAGAATTTTGTAGTAGCGTTGGGTGTCTAACATCTACAACACTTTTTAATTAAGGAATAGAACTTTGTGTCAAAAATAGTATTTCCAGTTTGAAAGGTCTGAAGCTAAGTGAGTAACTAAACACACATCAGTTTAGGAAAGATATATTTTGTAGTCTTTCTTTAACTAAAGTTAATGCTTTCACAGTTTAGGATTCGCAGTATTGTTAACAGATTAATATCCTAATTCTGAGCTTAATTCTTAATAGTGATGACTTTTTGGCGGTTATCCCTGACTGTTATAACAAGTGAGCTGACCATCCAGATGATCGGCACCTACTCCTGTGGCACGGCAGGAAAACTAAAAAAAAAGCCAATTTACAGCGAGATCGCCACTTCCTCTGGGAAACTAGGAAGCGTGCAAACGAAATTCTATCCCTTAATTCTTTAGTTAGTTGTTGGGTGTAATAAGCATGAAGCTGGCAGCACGAGTTGGTCAAGTTCCTCCCTCCCTTACTCTGGCAATTGCCGCGAAGGCGAAAGCCTTGAAAGCCGAAGGGATAGATGTCTGTAGTTTCAGTGCTGGGGAACCAGACTTTGACACCCCAGCCCATATCAAAGCCGCAGCCGAGAAAGCTCTACAGGAAGGAAAAACCAAGTATGGTCCAGCGGCGGGGGAGCCAAAATTACGGGAAGCGATCGCCCGTAAGTTGAGAGAAGATAACGGTCTTTGTTATAACGCAGAAAATGTCATTGTCACCAACGGTGGTAAGCATTCTCTGTTTAACCTGATGCTGGCGCTGATTGAAGCGGGGGATGAAGTGATTATCCCAGCGCCTTATTGGCTTTCCTACCCCGAAATGGTAAAGCTGGCGGAAGGAACTCCCGTGATTGTTTCTACCGATGTCTCTAGTGGTTACAAAATTACCCCAGACCAGTTACGCTCAGCCATCACCCCTAAAACCAAATTATTTGTCCTCAATTCTCCCTCAAATCCGACCGGCATGATTTACACGCCAGAGGAAATTAAAGCACTGGCAGAGGTTGTAGTTGAGAACAATATTTGGGTGGTTTCGGACGAAATTTACGAAAGAATTCTTTATGACGGTGCAGAACATCTGAGTATTGGTGCGATTGGGGCAGAAATTTTTGATCGCACCATTATTAGTAATGGGTTTGCCAAAGCCTACTCGATGACGGGTTGGCGTTTAGGGTATCTGGCAGGGCCGGTAGAACTGATTAAAGCCGCAACAACCATTCAAAGTCACAGTACATCCAATGTCTGTACCTTTGCTCAGTATGGTGCGATCGCAGCGTTAGAAGGTTCGCAAGATTGCGTGGAAGAAATGTGCCAAGCCTTTGCCGCACGGCGACAGGTGATGTTAGATCGTCTGAATGCGATTCCCGGACTCGTGTGTCCGAAACCTGATGGAGCGTTTTACATGTTTCCCGATATTAGTCAAACGGGGATGAAATCGATGGAGTTCTGTAACGCGCTGCTAGAATCTCACCAAGTTGCGGTTGTTCCTGGAATTGCTTTCGGTGCAGATGATTGTATCCGCCTGTCTTACGCAACCGATATGGCATCGATTCAAAAAGGAATGGATCGCGTCGAGAAGTTTGTGCGGGGCATCAGCCTTGGGTAAAGCATAGGATTTACAAAAACAAAGAGCGATCGCTCTGCCACTCATAGGGCATCCTACGGCAAGTGATGCCCTATGGGCGAGCGCTTCCGGGAAAGATTTTTGCACCCAGGCTCCAATCATAGTGGAGAGGTGTTATAGCAAAAGGCAGAGGGCAGAAGGCAGAAGGCAGAAGGGAAAAGATTGACTGGTATCGGTTTCAGTATTTGGCTTTGTCCTAATCACCTTGGCGACTGCTATAACTCGCCACTTGGCTAAGACGAAGTATTACAAAGATTGACTGAAGGCAAGGAAAAATCAGGATAAGATCATAGATAGAATCATCGATTAACATAAATCGACAATTCTCTGCTTAGAGCCATCCTATTTCCAGTCAAGAGCAAGTGGTATTTCCATTCAACTGCCCTGGGCTCAGCAGAGAATGCTATTGAACCCAGTTAAAACTTCATATTCTCAATCGGGTCACCTTTAATTGACCAAGGAGGGAGCTGTGAGATACAAAAAAATCTTAGTAGCGCTTGATCGCTCACCTCAATCAGAAATTGTCTTTGATCAAGCTCTAGAGCTAGCGAAAAAAGAAGATGCTGCTCTCATGCTGTTTCACTGTTTACCTTTTGAAACACCGGGTGTTGGCTCTTATGCAGATGTGTTTGGTAGAGAGTTAATCAACTTCTCAGTCAAACTGCAAACAGTATTAGATCAAGAAAGTGAACAAGCCCGTCAATTCCTAAGAGACCATTGCCAGAAGGCAACGGCCCAAGGAATTCCGACCGAATGGGATTTGAAGATCGGAGATGCAGGAAGTCGCATTCGAGAACTGGCTAAGGCTTGGGATGCCGATTTAGTGATAGTCGGTCGTCGAGGTCACCGAGGTCTTGCCGAGATTGTCTTGGGAAGTGTCAGTAGTTATGTGCTTCACCAAGCCCCTTGCTCAGTTTTAGTGGTACAAGGTATCAGTCCCAGCCTCGAATCAACCGCTGGCTCTGTAACCCAATCCATGAATTCCTAACAGATTGATCTATCACAACCAAGAAGTCAAAAAAGTCTATTCTCGTAAAGCACCTTTTAACTTAGCCTTATTGGTATTAGCTCTTTGCCAGTTAGTTTTACGTAAATCAGCACCTTCTAAATTGGCATTGATTAAGTTAGCACCTGCCAAATCAGCGCTTGTTAAAACCGCTTTCTTCAGGTCAGCATAACTGAGGTCAGCTCTGTTTAATTTGGCTTTGTTAAAATTAGCCCCAACCGCTTGCATCTCTTTAAAATTAACCTTCGTTAAATTAGCCTCTGCTAAATTTGCCCCCGTTAAATCAACCTTGGGTAAATTAGACGCTGTCAAATTAGCATGGCTAAGATTGGCACCGCTGAAATTAGGTGCTTCTCCCTGTTGAATGGGTAAAGTCTTCAAGTCTTCGCCAAAGCGAGTACGGGAAAGATTGGCTCTCGTTAAGTTGGCTTGGCTCAGATTTGTCTTCGATAGTTGTGCCTGAGAAAGATTTGCTCCGCTTAAGTTTGCTTGACTCAAATTGGTATCTTTGAGGTTAGCTCCTGCTAAATTAGCCTGAGAAAGGTTAGCGTCAGATAAGTTAGCTTGACTTAAATTGACGGCTGTTAAATTGACTCCTCGAAAATCACAGCCTGAACATTGATTCGTATTGGTTAACTGTTGCAGCGCTAAAGAACCACTAAGATTGAACTCTTGGACTTGATTAGCTGTATTTACTTTAGCGTTGGTCGCACATCCCCCACAGCCCGCAATCACAAGTAACTTCATTACTATCTTAGTAAGCTTCATTACTTGCACCCCTAAATTTTTTATGTAGTTTGAGATTTTACCACGCACATAAAATTATTAGTAGTGCATTATAACAGAACTCCAAAAAATGTTAACCTTTGAAATATTTATTTCACGTATTCTTGGGTTAGGTAGACCACAAAATCACTCACGTAAGTCTTGCTTGCACGATGAGCAAAGTCAACTTGTAAAAAAATTAACTATACAGCCTCTCCTAAGCTTTTTGATCAGTTTTGCCGATGCCTTTTGCATCAAGTTTGAGTGCACGCTCTAAAGCGGCTTTTTCCCTCGCACGTCGAGCATAGGGTTGTAATTGGTTAGAATCCCAACCACTCAGAATACTCAAATCCTCTAAATCAATTCCCCGCATCAACATTTCCACACACCAAGTCTGTCTCGCTTGCTCTAGAAATAGGGGTTGACTTTTAGGCGTTAACAATCCAGAGGTGAATCCCTGCCATGCCATGCGAAACTCTGATTCTGACATGGGTTCGCCTGCATCATTGACAAACAACGCTGACTGTTCGTCTTTACGGCTTTTTAACCATTGAGTTAAGGGATTACGAGCATAGGAACCGTAGCGTTTTCCCATAATCCACTGATTCACTGGCACTTGCCGCACCGCACCCTCAGTAATCTGTAACAGGTTTTGGTGTTCGTCGCTGATTTTAGGCGTTAGCGAAGCGGCTCCGTAGGAGCTTCGCTCTAAGGCAACCACTTCTGGAAGAGTGATACCGGTACCAAACAAGATATAGGCGAAAGCATAATCTCGTAATCCCTGTTTTTTGGCCTGTTGCAAAATCGAATGTACGAAGGAAGCGGGTAAATCCGCCACTCTCTCATGCTCGGGAGTTGACAGCGGCTGGGATGGCTCACTCAACTCGTTGGGTGAAACCACCCCATGTAAGAACAGTTCCACCAAACTCTCTAAAAAATCCTCCTGATCCTCCCAAAGTTCGTGGAATTCACTCGTCAGTTCAATGACTAAATAGCCGAACAACATTTCATTGAGCAAACTCGCCACTTTTTCTACAGGGATGCGAGGATGTAAATTTTCGCGATCAATGACCGTAGCTAGGTATCGAGCCACCTCTAGATTGGCTAGAGTAACCCCTCGCCCTAAGGCTCGGCGATTTTCAAGAGTGTAGCGACCGGCCTCCCCAACCACAGAACGCAGCACTTCGGGAATTTCTTCCAGCGCTTGCAAGCGATCGCTCGCATAATTTTTGAGGGCTTGATCTAAACGACTGGTTGTTTGAACTTGCACTCTCAAGGTTTCACTCAGGTGAGTAAAAACCGCCGTGTCCTCAATGACAGCCAAGAGCAATCCTTGCTTATTCCCGAACTGCCGGAACAGCGTAACTTCATTAACCTGAGCCAATTCAGCAATTTGCCGAGTGGTCGTCTCTGTCACGCCCTGCGAGGTAAACAACTCCAGCGCCGCATTAATCAAACGCTGTCGAGTTGAAGAAGGTGGTCGAGACATAAGCCTAAAGATGTAAGTGACACTTGCATTTATGCGTTAGCATTGCGTTAAGCTGTAATAGTGCAAGTATTACTTGCATTTCAATTCCCAGCCATAGCTACCCCTCTCCTCAATCGAGAAGATTTATGACCTATAAAACAGTTGCGGCTGCCCCAGACAGCCGAGCGGATTTAAAATTCAACTGGGTTAGTGCAACGTTTTTCGTTGCCATTCACGCTTTAGCCATGCTGGCTCCTTGGTTTTTCTCCTGGTCAGCGTTGGGAGTGTGCTTATTCCTCCACTGGTTATTCGGCAGCATTGGCATCTGTTTAGGGTATCATCGACTGCTGACTCATCGTAGTCTTCAGGTACCCAAGTGGTTGGAGTATATCATTACAACAATCGGTACCCTCGCTCTGCAAGGGGGGCCAATGTTTTGGGTGGCTGGTCACCGTCAGCATCATGCCCACCCGGAAGACGATGTGAAAGACCCATACTCAGCAAAACGGGGTTTTTGGTGGAGCCACATGTTGTGGTTGGTCTATCAAACACCAGGTCTTTTTGACCGAGAAACCTATAAAAAATATGCTCCAGATCTTGCACGAGACCCCTATTATTGCTGGCTCGATCGCTACTTTTTATTACTCCAGATTCCTCTAGGTCTGTTGCTGTATGCTCTAGGAGGATGGTCGTTTGTCATCTGGGGAATGTTTGCGAGAGCCGTGTTACTCTGGCACAGTACTTGGTTGATTAATTCAGCTACTCACATGCGTGGTTATCAAACATACGACGTAAAAGATGGTTCTCGGAATCTCTGGTGGGCGGCGATTTTAACCTATGGAGAAGGTTGGCACAATAATCACCACGCTCAACCCAATGTGGCACCGGCTGGACGTCAGTGGTGGGAAGTGGATATGACTTGGTGGGCGATTCAAGTTCTAAAAACTCTTGGCTTAGCGAAGAAGGTCGTCATGCCTCCGCAGCAACAAGTACAAGCGTAGTTGATTGGTAGGAGAGGGTAATGCTCATCAAACTTGGCGGGGACTGTTGACCCCGTCAAGCCAATTTCTCCCCCTGGTGACGCCACATGTTAACTACTCAGTTTTGCCTTGACCAGGGCTTGAATTTTCTGTCCATCGGCTCGACCTTTAAGCTGTTGCATAACTGATCCCATCACCTTACCCATGTCTTTAGCAGAGGTCGCTCCAACAGCAGCAATAACTTCATCGATAATAGCTGCAACCTCTTGATCAGAAAGTTGCTTAGGTAAATACTCTTCCAGAATGGCTAGTTCCTGAGATTCTTGTTCGACTAAGTCCTCACGTCCAGCTTTACGATACTGTTCAATAGAATCTCGACGTTGTTTCGCCAACTGCGTTAAGACTTCCATCTCCTGAGTTTCGGTGAGAGTCTCTTGCCCTTGAGCGCGCAAAGTCGATTCTTTTTCTAAGATGACTTTTTTGATACTGCGGACTGTTTCGAGGCGAACTTTATCTTTAGCTTTCATCGCCACTTTGATCTCTTCTGAAATACGGTCTTTTAAGCTCATTGTTTTCTACCTTATAAATAATAAATAGGAGTAGGAAGCTAATTAGTTGGGTGCGTTATGCTGTCGCTTACGCACCCACTCGGAATTAAACCTCCACAGGAACCTGGCAGTCTACCTCATTTAACGTTCTATAGGCTGCTAAAACAACCTTTTCTGTCTCCTCCCAGCCAATACACTTATCGGTTACAGAAATACCATATTGTAATTCCTTCCGATTACTGGGAATTGGTTGACTTCCTTCGTACAAATTAGATTCCAGCATCATGCCAACTATCGAGCTATTACCATCGAGAATTTGTTGAACCACATTCTCAAAGACGGAACCTTGTAATTTGTGGTTCTTCTTAGAATTTCCGTGGCTACAATCGATAACAATTTTCGACGGTAAATCAGCCTCCTTTAATTTTTCTTCGGCCAGCTTGACACTTTCAGCTTCAAAGTTGGGTTTACGGTCGCCCCCTCTTAAAATAATATGACCATAAGCATTTCCAGTGGTTCTAAAAATACTCACCTGTCCTTCTTCATTAATTCCTAAGAAATGATGGGGTTCTCTAGCAGAATGCAGCGCATTTAAAGCTACTTGAATACTCCCATCCGTACTGTTCTTAAACCCAACTGGCATGGAAAGTCCGCTGGCCATTTCGCGATGCGTTTGGGATTCGGTCGTGCGCGCTCCAATCGCTGTCCAGGAAATAAGATCGCTAATATATTGAGGTACTATAGGATCTAGAGCTTCTGTGGCGGTGGGCAATCCAATCTCAGCAATTTCGATTAGGAGTTTCCGTGCCATGATTAACCCCTTTTCGATATGAAAAGAATCATCCATATCGGGGTCATTAATTAATCCTTTCCAGCCGACAGTGGTTCTCGGTTTTTCAAAGTAAACTCTCATAATGAGAAGCAGTTTATCTTTGACTTGGTCTGAAAGAATTTTCAGTTTTTTAGCATAGTCTTGCGCTGCTTGAACATCATGAATCGAGCAGGGGCCAACGACAAGAAATTTCCTCTGGTCTTTACCGTCTAGAATCGCTTCTAGCTCCTGCCGAGATTTTAAAACTGTTATCTCTGCTAAATCGGTTAAAGGTAATTGAGACTTGATTTCAATCGGTGTGATTAAAACCTGTGATTTTTCAATATGGGTGTTAGAGACTTGGTTGTACATTTTGCAGACTGCCTGATGGATATAGAGCGTAAGGATTCCGAGCTAAGTGTAATAAACTTCTGGAAAATCTTAGGTTTTGTGAAGTAACTGTAATAATTATCACAGTTTTCTTTCCTGTTGATGCAAGCCATGTAATGTTCTAGAGGTTCAGCTCAGGCGCTCGGCTTCAAGAGCATCCCTCTGAGGGACGTACATCTTCCAGGTGAAACCAGTGTCACACGATACTAATAGCCCCCTAGCGGTCACACGATACTAATAGCCCCCTAGCGTAACGCTGACCCTAACTACAGGGTAGGCAAAATACCCACCCTAGCACTACACTACCTATTTAAAATTTTTCTAGGGACTCCGGAATGCAACAGGTTTCTCTCCTATCTAAGTTTACTTCCTACAAAAGTTTGATTCAGGAATAGGCGCTCCAAAGTGTTACACTAGCTAGCGAACAATTGTTCTGGATAGAGTTTAGATATTTCCGAGTAGTTATGTCGAAGCTAGAGATGTTTGTTGAAAATATATAGCAAGCAGACCGAATATTTTCAGTCACTATGCTAATCAAACGTCTCAAAAGCCCTATAGGCAGCCAGCTCAATTCACTGTATTTCATGTCTCAAATGAGGTGTACTGATGAAACCGACTATGGCTCTCCCTTTCTATGTTGAATCTAGCTTATCGTTCGTTGTCTTTCTGTTGCTGGTCATCTTCTTGCTTTAGCTCATAACTTTTAGAAACCTAGAAGTCAGGAGTTTTTGAGCCAGAAGAAAGAGACGTTTAGATAGGGCTGTACTAAACCATACAGGGCTTCTAACAGAAAACAATAATTTCAAGGTCTTAGAATGAGTCAGTGTACATGAGCCTGCTCGAACAAGGCCGTAGGCTAAACAAAAAATTTGGGTAAGGTTGAGAGAATTTCCTTCTTTGCTTTTTATACTCGTTTAGGCTCAGTACTCCTGACTATCGCCTTGAACGCTCAATCTTAAATCCTAAAAGCCCTTCAGGTTCCTCGTATTCAACCGCCACATCTTGAACCCTAGCTGCCGTTGGTCCTGTGTGACACCAACGAATCATACTTTCAACCGTATTCCTACTTCCTTCAAAAACCGCTTCCACACGCCCATCCGGGACATTCCGCACCCAACCATTCACCCCTAATCGGGCAGCTTCATCCATAGTGAAATAGCGGTAGCCGACGCCCTGAACTCTTCCGGCAATGAAAACATGGGCGCGAATAGACTGTTGGGGCGATGATGGGTTTGGCATTGGACAGTCCGCTGTTGACGATACTCAATCAGATTCTACTGTCTGACGTTCGGTAGAATCACGGGTAGTGAATCTTTAACGGTCATACTCAGTTTTATGATGTTCGCTCAACTGTTCAATATTGCCAATCTCTTCGTTTTGCCCTTCTGGGTACTGATGATTTTGCTACCAAACTGGGGTGTTACCCGCAAAGTGATGGAATCCTATCTTCCCTTTGTTGCATTGGCTCTTTTGTATATTTATTTGTTTATTAGCAGCATTACACCGGAATCTGCAGCCGCTTTGTCTAATCCTCAGTTAGCCGACATTGCCCGTTTCTTCGCAGATGAAAAAGCCGCTGCAACAGGATGGATTCACTTCCTCGTGATGGACTTGTTTGTTGGGCGCTGGATTTACCTGGAAGGACAGCGTACAGGTGTCTGGACAGTTCATTCGCTGGCTTTATGCTTATTTGCTGGGCCAATGGGATTACTTTCTCATATTTTGACTCATTGGATTTCACAGCGATTTTCCTCAACGCCTGATTCCGAGTCTGCAACCCCTTCCACTGGAACACCGTAACTTGAGACAGGTAGGGTGCGTCGCAACGCACCTTACTACTAAGTATGAGGGTATGAGGTTTTTTCTGAACTCCGGAAATAGGGATATGCGCTAAGAACGCCCCGAAATTGTGATCGCAACCCCACCCAGCAACACCACTGCACCCGCCAATACCAGTAGTCCTGGCAACTCATTAAACACCAGAAAGCCCAGAAAGCTGGAACTAACAGGTTCAAACAAAATGGCTAAAGTGACAAACGTGGGAGAAATCCAACGCATAGCCCAGTTGATGGTAGTATGCCCTAACACTTGCGCCGCAATCGCCATTAAAAAGATGTAGAGGTAGACAGCAACCGGGTAGCCAACATAGTTTGAGCCGAAGAGTAATGGGAGAGGCAAAAGCACGAATGCTCCTGCACTGTAGGCAACTGCAACATAAGTGCCGATCCCCAAACCACGTCGCTGAGCTTCACGACCCAAAAGCAGGTATAAACTAATCATCCAAGCGCCTATGAGAGCCAGAACATTACCTAGTAGTGGGTTATGTCCGGAGCTAACTGCTCCTTGATCTCCCAAAGCAATCAGAACACCACCTATAAACGCAACAACAATTCCCAGAATCGCTAGCTTGGTTAGTTTTTCCTTAAACCACAGCCACGAGAGTAAAGCCACCCAGACGGGATTTGTGGTCACTAAAGTTGTGGATGCCGCAATTGAGGTGAAGGATAGTGAGGTAATCCAAGTGGCGAAATGTAGGGCGAGACAGACTCCCGCCAGACCCGCATAAAGTAAGGCTCCTGGAGTGAATTGGGTTTGCTTTAAGTTCCGCCAAGCGGGTAGTAGCAGGAAGGAGGCGATCGCAAGGCGAGAAGCCGCTAGGAATAAACTAAATCCTACCGGATTGACCCCAGCAGAAGCGGTCGCGTTCATGGCTAAGCGAATAAAAATTGCCGCTGTGGAAACGGCAAAAACACCTACGATTAAAATCAATCCGACCTGCCACTTCATTGGCTGTTGGAGGATTTTCATTCACTCATACCCTGAATCTTGAGCGATTCTTAGACCAACCCTGATCAATAATCCATTCAAATTGCTATTCTCTTAGAGCTAGAGCCAAAGAATCGCTTCTCTGGTGTTAGCGACAAAGTTGTTGCAAGGTGGTTGTGAAGTCAGGGTAGGAAATGGCAGCCGCTTCAGCACCATGAATAGTCGTGGTATCTGTAGCATTGAGTGCGGCGATTGCCAAACTCATGGCGATTCGGTGATCCGTATGACTATCAACATCCCTTCCTACTAAAGGAGTGCCGCCCGTGATTTCTAAACCATCGGGCAATTCTGTCACTCGTGCCCCCATGCGGTTTAACTGGGATGCCATCACTGCAATGCGATCGCTCTCTTTCACTCGCAGTTCTGCCGCATCTCGAATTACAGTCGTGCCTTGGGCGAAAACAGCGGCGACAGCCAAAATCGGAATTTCATCAATCAAGCGGGGAATCAAATCACCTGCAATTTTGCATCCTTGGAGCCGTCCGTGCCGCACCCTCAAGTCTGCCACCGGCTCTCCGGCTACCACGCGCTGATTTTCCAACTCAATGTCAGCCCCCATCATCTCTAAGGCTTCTAAAACGCCTGTGCGAGTGGGATTGACACCGACATTTTCAATCAGCAGTTCTGAACCGGGAACAATGGCACCGGCAACCAACCAAAAGGCGGCTGAGCTAATATCACCGGGAACAATCACGGTTTGCCCTTGCAGTTGAGCGGGTCCTGTGACAGTAACGCTATGGGTTTGGGGATCAACGCTGAGTTCTGCCCCAAATGCCTTGAGCATCCGTTCGCTGTGATCGCGCGAGAGGGCCGGTTCAGTCACTGTCGTCTGTCCTTGGGTCATTAAACCGGCCAGCAGGATACAGGACTTGACTTGGGCTGAGGCGATAGGGGATTGGTAGTGGATGGGTTTGAGCGCTTGTCCTTGAATGGCTAAGGGCGCAAGCGTTGTCCCCTGACGCCCCCAGATTTTTGCGCCCATCTCTTGCAAGGGCTTGACTACACGAGACATGGGACGCGATCGCAGGGAACTGTCACCCGTTACGGTGAAAAATCGTCCTGGGTGAGAGGCGAGAAGTCCCAGCATCAGCCGCAAGGTAGTACCGGAGTTACCAGCATTGAGAACATCCATGGGTTCTTGTAACTGCCCCAATCCTATGCCCTGGACAATTACTTGCTCTGAATTTAATTCAGAGATTTGAGCACCCATGGCCCGAAAACAGCTAGCTGTGCTACGGGGATCTTCGCCCAAAAGGAGTCCCTGAATTTGGGTTTCCCCTTGGGCGATTGCGCCTAACATTAATGCTCGGTGAGAGATGGATTTATCCCCTGGCACCCTCAGGTGTCCCTGGAGAGATATCCCTGAGACAGGTTTCTGAATAAGCAAATGGTGCTGATGTTCAGTAATGTTTAGGGTGACAATGGCAGAGGGCATTGGGATAAGCTCACCATGAAAATGCTCATAGCATCCTACCAAGCTTTGGCCGAGTTTATTGAAAGCCTCTCCCTGTCTTTTGCTTCTTTTTACCCTTGCTCTTCGAGGCTGATTTGTTAACCTCTGCTAAGGCTTCTTGAAACAAGTTATGTAAATGCAGTGGTACACTCGCGATTTCTGGTAGCTCCGGCTCTAGCGGTTTGCCCTTTTCTTGGAGTAGAGCATTCAGGTCACTTTCAAGTTTAAATTCTTTTTGCCCTAAGAAAGTTTGCAACACCTTTTCTAGCTGGATTGGATATTGCTGTGCCAATTTATGCCAAATAAAAACATTAATCGCTGGGTCTTCCAAGTATTTGCGAACTAATTTATGGAGCGCTGGATTTGTCTGGCCGCCTTCAGATTCTAGGATGGTCTTAAACTGAGTGTAGGTTGGCAGAAAAAGCTGGCCCCAACGAGGATGGGTGAAAACGGTTACCTGTTCGGCATTCTTAAGTTCAGCCGGCAATTCAACTTTAGGCATCACCATTTTGGCTGTGCCTTGATTACTATCGAAAATCTGAGAAACGGCTGTTGCGTCAGCGCCAGCTTCTTCGGCTGCTGCTTTAATTTCTTCTGCTGTGACTCCTGATTCTTCTGCCAGTTCCGATAAGGATTTGGATTCGTCAATGCCTGCTGCCGCTAATTTACCCTTGGTTATTAGCTCTTGCAATTCTCCAAATTTCTGATTGAGCTGATACCCAGGCAGTGTAACTTCATCACTACCAAAAAAGTCAAGAAATTGATGGTGATACTCTGCGACAGACTTCCATGCTTCCTCTAATAAATCCGGGGCATCGCTGTAAAGTGCGTCTTTATAATTTTCTTTAAAGTTACCAATTGCAACTGCCAACTTAGGTTTGCCCAAGGAACCCATAGGCATACAAGGACCAGAGAACATCCAATAGGTATCAGTTACGGGAGAAATACGAGTCAGTAAAATTTCCCCCTCTTTGAACCGCCTCATCTCCTGTAAGGTAATCGCATCGTTTGGCTTAACGGTGTAAGATTTAGCCGTTAGCCAGTTCATTAACTCAAAGCCATCTGGAAGAATCTTGATAACGGCAAATAAGCCAATAAAAGTGCGCTGCCAACCTTTCATTAAGGTGCGATCATCGTCTGACAGCTCTGGATGGCTTTCTATAAATAAGTCCAGAGGCGTTTTATCCCCAACTCGTCCCTGAGTCACAAAAGAATCAATTAGCAGATTTTGTTCATAAGTTGCATCATGACGATTCCCTTGGGAACGCGACTTGACGGCAACATATGACTCTAAGGATTCTGCTAGAACTCCTTCGGCGTCAAGGACAAACTCAATTAATGTTTGCTTTAGTTCACTCGATCGCTTCAATATTGCATCCACAGCAGAATTTCTCAGCTCAACAATCCTAGCTTATCGACTTTCAGGATAAAAAAACAAAAGCCTCTTTGTACATAAAGAGGCTTTTGTGTGATGAATGACCTGGCATCGAGCTATTGTCCCGTGGGGTGACCCCCAAAGTATCTTGGCCGCTGCAACGTTTCACCTCCGAGTTCGGGATGGAGTCGGTGTGGTTCCA